>NZ_FORX01000010.1 GCF_900114115.1 Desulfomicrobium apsheronum
TGGCAAAGCAAAGAACGGAGTTGGTCGAACGAAGTTTCCAGCATGTGCTCGATCGTGGCGGAATGCGGCGAACACACCTTCGGGGACAGGAAAACGTCCACAAACGATACCTCTTGTGCGTGGCCGGGTTCAATCTCGGCCTGCTGATGCGCCAGTTGATAGGTTTCGGGACCCCGAAGGGGTATTTTTACCTCAATTCAGCGCAAATTGTTATTATTGTTTGGGGACGGATGGTCGTTTCGATGATTTTGGTTGAGATGAAGAGCGAGACTGGCGAAGAATTCGTCGGAACTCAGATTACCGTCGAGCTGTGTTGATCATGAATAAATCAACGGGCTGTTAGCCTTCATGTCTTCCGTGGTCTGCGCGGCGGGGAATCGTTCGAAGAGGTATTTCAGGTAGGCTTGGGGCTCGATCTCATTAGCCTTGGCAAGTTTCCACCAGGAAAAAGAGCATGGCGCTGGCGTCAGCACCCTTGGGATTAAGACGAATTAGGAAAGGGCGAATCTTCGCGCCTAGGACCAAGTAAACACTTCTAAACAAAAATGGCTAGAATCCTTTGTTATTCACTTAAAAGCTAATACTTTTTTTTCTTTTACACATTTATGAGTACTTCTTAGCCATCTCAATAAATCATTTTCATCTTTATCCCCTAGATACTCTTTCTTTCTGTCTTTTCTTTTCATATTTAGGCTTTTAAATACATCTGTTGAATAAAACCAACTTAATACATTTCCAGAATTATATTTACCTTTTGAAAAATAGATTTTTTCCCATAAATAAAGACCTATCGATCGAGAAAAGTTACTTGAAATGTTGAATTTAAAATCATTAATTTTTTTCAAGTAATTATTATATTCAAAAAAATCTTCTTTTTTTGCAAATTTCTTTTTTAAAACACTCTTGTTAATTTCGTTTATTTTCAACTCAACACTCGCGATATTCAAATAATCTTTAAAATTATATTTTGACTGATCAATATTTATTTCTATACTACTTAAAAAATTATCATAATCTTGAACTAGTTCATCTTCAATATTATTGTCAATTTTACAATTTACAGTAGATGATATCAAAAATTTGTACGATCTGTCAGTGAAGAAATGAGGGAACGGATTCACATAAAAATTATCATTTTCTACATTCTTAATTGAGTAATACCCAAATGGTTTAAATCTAAATTGCCACGGATAAAATTCATTTTTTATCATTAATTTATACAATTTATACAAAGATTTTAATTCGCTTTTCGTGAATATTGAAAAATAATCATCGATTTCTCTATAATTTCTATTTCTTAATTCATCTGAAAGACAATTTTTAATTGTTTTAAAAAATACAAAAACCATAGCTTTTTTTAGCTCATCATGATTGATTTCAATCACATCTCGTAACTCATAAACATATTTTAATACATTATTATAATCGTCAGACATTGAATATGAATATGCGTTAGTATAAATATAACACCATCGAATATAGCTTTTCATATAAACATTATAGTCTAGTCCGTTATTACTCATCAAAACACACCTCATATGAATTTGTAGTATTAATTTTATCGAACATCAAATCTCGTGGCAAGTAGTTAGAAATTATATCTCACAAGACGATTGCCTATTGGAATTTTCCAAAATCCTGTGAAGTTGTAAGCGCGCTGTTTGCCACCGGAAAAATGGGTCACGGCCCCAGCATGTCGCGCCAAATAGCCCGCTAATCCAGCAGCGCGAAAATAATCAAACCACCCGCCAACACGCGTCACTCCAACACTCATCCCCCCCTATCCCCCTCGATCCCATCATATCCCGTCTGTGCCAAACACTTCGCTTCCTCAAACAAGTGTTGGGCATAGTGTTGGGCAGGCAAAAAAAGAAAAGAAAAAAGGACCTAGATTTTACATCTAAGTCCTTGATTTCTATTGGTCGGGGCGAGAGGATTCGAACCTCCGGCCCTCGGTTCCCAAAACCGATGCGCTACCAAACTGCGCTACGCCCCGAAGAGCGCCGTATCTACACAGGCGCGCTTAACACTGTCAACAGGTTTCTCGATCGGGCTCTGGACAGGGTTTGAGCTTGGTCTTAGATACATCGAATGCGCCCGATTATCGTTCTACTCACTGATTTTGGTCTCCTCGATCCCTATGTCGGTCAGATGAAGGGAGTCATTCTGCGTGAGGCGCCGGACGCGTGCATCGTAGATCTTTGCCACGAAGTGGTCGCGCACGACAGTGTTCAGGCTGGTTTTCTGTTGCAAGCCAGCCATGGCCACTTTCCGCCGCAAAGCATCTTCGTGAGCGTGGTCGATCCGGGCGTTGGGTCAGACAGGTTCATCGTGCTGGCCCAGCGGGAGAATCAGTTCTTCCTGGCCCCGGACAACGGGCTGCTGTCGTTTCTGATCGACGAGCCCGTGTCGTGGTGGCGGATTGACGCGCAGGCCTTCGCCGCCGGCAACACCTTTCACGGTCGGGACATATTCGCGCCCATCGCCGCGCGACTGGCCCTGGGCGCGACGCCGCAAGCCTTCGGGTCGCGCGTCGCGCCGGACACGATCATACGCCACGATCTCAACTGGGCCGAAATCGGGAATCCTGTCGTTGACTGCACGGTCCTGCACGTGGACCGTTTCGGCAACTGCCTCGTGAATCTGCGCGCCGAACATTTTCATGAATCGCCAAGGACCTGGCTCCTCGATGACGGCAGAAGCGTCGTCAAGGCCGCCGCCTACGCGGAGCTCGCTCCCGGACAGATCGGCCTTCTGGCAGGCAGTCAGGGCGTGCTGGAACTGGCGGTAAACCAGGGCGACTGCGCCCGTACCCTTGGCCTTGCCCCCGGCCTGAACATCCGCCTGACCCGAAAGGACACCCCGCATCCGTGAACCCGCTCCAAGACTTCCTCGTGGCCCTGACTTTCCTGACCCGCCTGGGCCGCG
The DNA here is from genome assembly GCF_900114115.1 of Desulfomicrobium apsheronum. Lineage (NCBI taxonomy): Bacteria > Pseudomonadati > Thermodesulfobacteriota > Desulfovibrionia > Desulfovibrionales > Desulfomicrobiaceae > Desulfomicrobium > Desulfomicrobium apsheronum. Next base: position 2,929 of record NZ_FORX01000010.1, read on the forward strand.
CCCATATCACCACCTCCGAGGCCATCAGCAAGTCCATGCCCATGTATCCGATGGTAGGGCTGCTCCTCGGGCTGATCCTGGCTCTTTGCTCCAGGCTCCCGCTCTCGTCCTGGGTCCTGGCCTGGATTCTGACCGGGCTCAACATCTACCTGACTCGGGGCCTGCACTGGGACGGCTGGGCCGATCTGTGGGACGGATGGGGCAGCGGCGCGACGGGCGAGCGCTTCTGGGCCATCGTCAAGGACAGCCATATCGGAGCCTTCGGCACCATGGGCCTCATCTTGGGCCTGGGACTTCAGGCCGCGCTCCTTGAAGCAGCCGTTTCCCGCGATGCGTGGCCGGCGCTCATCCTTGCCCCTGTTTTTGGCCGGTTTTCCTGCCTGGTGCTGGCCCGCATGAGCCAAAACCTGTCCCGCCCGGGCCTCGGACAAAACGCCGTGCAGGGCGCAACGCGCTCCGCCCTGGTCGTGGGCGGATGCACCACCCTGCTCCCGGCCCTGGCTTTGGCCCCGAGCCATCTGGTCCTGAGCCTCGCGCTGACCAGTGCCGTCCTGGCTGCGCTGCTGGCCCTTGGCCGCAAGCAGGGCGGGGTAAACGGCGATTTTCTGGGAGCCGCCATCATTGCAGGGGAGATCTGCGTTCTTCTTCCCCTCTCCCTGCCGATCTGGTAAGTATTGATAGGTATCCCGCGTTTTTGAACGACTGTTCAGGGCCTTAGCATAAGTCCGAAAACCATACATGCAGATCGGCACACCAGCAGGCCGTGGGGCCTTCATTGACCCCCCTTTTTTTTTAAGTTAGCAGCGCCACAAACGCCTTTATTAAGTGGTCACTCAAGGTCTTCACTTCTAGCCGACCACACGGCGTAATCCATACAGGAGAACACAATGGACTTCCCACAACTCAAGATCGGTGATCTTGTTGCAAAAATCCCCATCATCCAGGGCGGCATGGGTGTTGGCATTTCCCTTTCCGGGCTGGCTTCGGCCGTGGCCAAGGAAGGCGGCATCGGCGTCATCGCCGCCGCCATGATCGGCATGGGCGAACCCGATATCGGAAGCAATTACCGCGAAGCGAACACGCGCGCCCTGGCCCGCGAACTCCGCAAGGCCCGCGAAATAACAGACGGCATCCTGGGCGTGAACATCATGGTCGCCCTGACCAACTTCAGTGACCTGGTCAAGACATCCATCAAGGAAGGCGCGGACGTCATCTTCGCCGGTGCCGGCCTGCCCCTGGATCTGCCCTCCTACATCAAGGACGGAGCCAAGACCAAGCTCGTGCCCATCATCTCCTCGGCCCGGGCCGCCAGCATCATCTGCAAGAAATGGCTGTCGAAGTTCGATTACCTGCCCGACGCTTTCGTGGTCGAAGGCCCCAAGGCCGGTGGACACCTCGGCTTCAAGCCCGAGCAGCTCGACGACCCCGAATTCTCGCTTGAAAAGACCGTGCCCGAAGTCATCGAGGCCGTTCGCGAATTCGAGGCCAAAGCCGGTCGCCCGATCCCGGTCATCGCCGCAGGCGGTGTCTATGACGGCGCGGACATCCACAAGTACCTGAAGATGGGCGCGGCGGGCGTGCAGATGGGCACACGCTTTGTGGCCACTCACGAATGCGACGCGGATATCAAATTCAAGGAAAGCTACGTAAACGCCACGGAAAAAGACATCCAGATCATCAAGAGCCCCGTGGGCCTGCCCGGACGTGCGGTCAGCGGACCCTTTCTCGACGATGTGAACAGCGGCCTCAAAAAGCCTTTCAAGTGCCCCTTCCACTGCATCAGCTCCTGCGACTTCACCAAGAGCCCTTATTGCATCGCGCTCGCGCTGGTGAACGCCAAGAAGGGACAGCTCAAGCACGGTTTCGCCTTTGCGGGCGCCAACGCCTACAGGGTGAACGCCATCATCTCCGTGAAGGAGCTCATCGAGTCCCTGCGCCAGGGCTATATCGCGGCCGCCAGCGCCGCCTAGCAAAAAGCGGCCAAAAGCCTCCCGAAGCCCGGCCGGAATAGCCGGGCTTTTTTGTGCACGCTTTTTGCTGGCATACCGACATGGCACGCCCCTTTCTGTTCAAACTTGAAAAGATCCTGGAATACCGCAGGCAGCTCGAAGACCAGGCAAAACTGGCCTTGAGCCTTACCAGACAACAGGTCGCGGAACAGAAACTGCGTCTCGAAGCCCTGCACAAAGACCTGGAAGCCTGTCTTGTCGAACTCAGCGCGATCAAACAAATGACCCAGCCGGAGCTGTGGCTCTGGTCGGGCTGGCGAAAACGTCTGGAACTTGACAAAACACAGGCACAGGCAAAACTTGTCGAACTGCAAAAGCTGGCCGAAACCCGTCGGCTCGAACTGGTGACAAAAGCCAAGGACCGCAAACTCCTGGAGAAACTCCGGGCCAAACAGGCAGAAAAACATGTTCAGGAAGAACAGCGAAAAGAGCAAAAGGAATTCGACGAAACAGGCACCCTCCGCCACGGGCGCACGCCTTACTAGGCTGGTCCAGGCCTTCATCGCCCTCGCGGCCGTCAAGCTGGCCGCCATCTGCCTGCTCTGGATTCCGCCCACTCTCCCCGACAATCCCTTGCTGCAGCCCGTGATCATCCGTCCGGCCATTGCCGCAACCCAGGCCCTGGCGCAGGAACCGGCCGCGCCCTCCACGCAGGACAACGCCACCGATTCCGACGCCCAGGCAAATCAGCCCCAGGACCTCAATGCCCGGGAACAGGCCCTGGCCAAGAAAGAGGCGGAACTGAAGGCACTGGAAGCGCAGGTCGATCAAAAGCTCACCACATTGCGGGAGCTTGAAATCAGGATGCAAAACCTGATCGACTCCGCCGCAAGCATCCAGGACGAGAAGATGGTGCACCTGATCGACGTCTATTCGAACATGAAGCCCAAGCAGGCAGCGGTGGTGCTGCAAACCCTGGAAGAACCCATTGCCGTCAGAATCCTGGCGGGGATGAGCGGCCGCAAGGCGGGGGAAATCCTGTCCTCGGTGCGGGCCGATCGCGCGGCAGCGCTCTCTGCGGCCCTGACCCGGCTGCAGACCGGCGAGAACGGGAACTGAGGAATGCCGCGCATCAGGCTTACCGTGGCCTACGTCGGCACCCGCTACCAGGGCTGGCAGATTCAGGGCCAGGGAGCGACCATCCAGGGCGCCATCGAGGACAAGCTGACCCGCATCTGCGGCGAACTGGTGCGGGTTCACGGCTCCGGACGCACGGACTCGGGCGTGCATGCCCTGGCGCAGGTAGCCCACTTCGACGTCCCGGAATCCAAGGCGCACATCCCCTGGCAACAGGCCCTGAACGCCATGCTGCCGGACGACATCGCCATTCTCGACGCAGTGGAAGCGCCCGAGGATTTTCATGCGCGCTTTTCGGTCCGCTCCAAGCGTTACGCCTACACCATCTGGACCGAGCCGCACTTCGTCCTGCCGCAACGGGCGCCCTTTGTCTGGGCCGTGCGCGGACTTGATTTCGAGGCCATGGACCAGGCCGCGCAAGAACTGGCCGGAACCCACGATTTCGCGGCGTTCCAGAACGCCGGAACGGAGATCAAAGGCACCGTGCGCACTCTCGAACCCATTCTGCGCACCCAGGGGCAGAGCCCGGCGGAATGGATCTTTCGCTTTCAGGCCGACGGCTTTTTAAAACAGATGGTCCGCAACCTCATGGGACTGCTGGTCGAAGCAGGACGAGGCGGGCTGGCCCCCGGCGAAGTCCGCGCCATCCTCGAAGGATGTGATCGCCGCAAGGCCCCGGCCACGGCCCCGGCACGGGGACTCACGCTGGAGGAAGTCATCTATTAATGACTTTTAAAAAACATCCGATTGGTCAGGAATGCGCACCGGAATCCGCCTGCGTCGATAACAAGCGCCCGTAAAGAGGTTTTCATGGCTTTAAGCGATCTGCAAAAACTCTTCGTCGTTTCCACCGCCACCCAGATGTGGCAGCAGGATCTGCTCATGAACGTCTACTTCCAGGGTTCATCGGTGGGCGCCAACCTGCGCGAAATGATACTTGGGCAGCAACCGGTCAAGCCCCTGACCAACCCCTTCGACGAGGCCATCACCGGCAGGCTGCGCTCGGACAGCGCGGCCATCCGCCAGGCCGGCAAGAATGTGCAGGAAGCATCCGCCATGGTCGGCATCGCGGCCAGCGCGGTGGGCACGATCAAAAGCACTTTAGAGGAAATGCTAAGCCTCGCCCAGCAGGTCAAGGACGGCGATCTGGCATACTCCGCGGATGTCGCCACGCAGTACAACGCCCTGCGCGACAAGGTCACGGGCATCATCGAATCGACCCAGTACAACGGCATCTCCCTGCTCGACGATACGCGATGGGGCACCGACCAGATCGACGCGGACGGCAATGTCTTCATCCAGTCGTTCGCCCAGGGCGCGAACGGCGGCTTCGACGTGACCTTCCAGAAACTCGACGCCACCGGTCTTGCCGCCCTCAGTGGCGCCGCCCTTGAAGACAATCCGGCAGGCAGCCTGCAAACCGAACTGGACACCCTCTCCGTCCATATCGGGGACATGACCACCCTTGAGGAAGTCTACTCCCAGCGCGAAGACGGCCTGAACTACCAGGCCACGGCCCTCGACTCCCAGGCGGATCTGCTCGATCAGGCCGTGGAAGCGCGGCGACAGACGCCGGTCCTGTCCCTGGAGGAAATCCTGATCCGGCTCCTCATGCGCGACACAGGCACCCTGCTCGACGAAACGAGCTGACGCAGCGCGCGACGTCCATTTTTTTTCTTGCCCGTAAGCCTCTCCAAAACTTGCCCGCTGCCATTTTAGCGTTTACCTTCCGCTATCGAACCTTTTTTTGAGAACAAAACAACTCGGCAAGCACAAGCCTGCTCGTTCGGCAGGTCAACACGGGTCGAACCCGAAGAAGGTGACCATGAGCCGCATACGCTCCGTAAAAATTCTGTTCTTTCTGATCGCCGGAGTCCTGATCATCAACTGCGGCAACGCATCTGCTTCATCTGAAAACGAATTCGCAGCCAGCCTTTACGGCGGAGTCATGACCGACGACAACTGGCGCCAGTCCATTTCCGGACAAGCCGACCTGGTCGATTCGCACATCCTTGTCGGAGCCTTGGGCTGGACATTTTACCGTCCGGCCAACCGCCTTTGGTCCCTTGAACTCGAAGCCAACGTGGCCCGGCATTTCGGCATCCAGGAACATTTTGAATTCAATGCCCCTATTCTGACTGCCCGCTGGGAATATTTCCCCTGGAACAAATTCCTGGAAACAAGCCTGGCATACGGCCTCGGCCCTTCCTACGCCACGAAACTGCCCGAATACGAACGACAAAAAAGTGGCGACAGCGAACAGTTCCTTCTTTTCTGGCACATCGAGGCCACCTTTGCCTTGCCGGAATCCAGATGGTCCACCCTCTTGCGTCTGCATCACCGCTCGTCCGGCTACGGAATGTTTGCCGACAAAGGCGGAAGCAACATCCTGACCATGGGATTGCGATACGACTTCTGATCATCTCCAGATGTATTTTTCCCTTGCCCGCAAGGCCCGATCGAACCTAGGTTATTCCATCCAATAATCAACACCGGAGGTCCCATGTCCATACGTGTCCAACTGCCGAATCTGAAAATCGTCTGCGCCCTGGTCACGATGCTGCTTCTTGGCAGCGTTTCAGGATGGGCCCAGAACAGTCTCCTGCAACAGGGGCTCGGGCTGCTTTCCTCGGGCGACGGAGCCAAGACAGGCTCCCTTTCCCAGGGTGAAATGGGCGACGGACTCAAGGAAGCCCTGCGCGTGGGCACCGAGAACGTGGTCGCAAAGCTTGGCCAAACCGACGGCTTCAACACGGACGAGGCCATCCACATCCCCCTGCCCGGACAGCTGGCCACGGTGCAAAAAGCCCTCAAGGCAGCAGGCTATTCGAGCCTCGTCGATGACCTGGAACTAAAACTCAATCGCGCCGCCGAACAGGCCACGCCCAAGGCCAAGGCCCTCTTCGTGGATGCCATTTCGGCCATGACCATTGAGGACGCCCAAAAAATCCTGAGCGGCCCCGAGGACTCGGCCACCCAGTACTTCCGCAAGTCCATGGGCCCGAACCTGTCCAGGGAAATGAAGCCCATCGTCGACACCACCTTGGCCGATGCGGGCGCAGTCCAGGCCTATGACAACATGATGGGGCAGTACAAGGCCCTGCCCTTCATGCCCGACGTCAAGGCCAACCTCTCGGATTACGTGGTCGAGAAGGGCATGGACGGCATCTTCCACTACGTGGCCAAGGAAGAGGCCGCCATCCGCACCAACCCTGCCGCCAGAACCACGGACCTGCTGAAGAAGGTCTTCGCCCAGTAACTCCCCAAAAAAGAGAGGGCGAAGCTTTGAAACTTCGCCCTCCCGCGCCCTGGGTATCCCCAGATCCTTCCTTCCCAGCCGACCCAGCCGACCCCGCCGAGCCAGCCGGCCCATCCGGTCAATCCGGTCCATCCGGTCCATTCAGCCCATGGAATCCACAATACCCAGAATTTCCTCGGTCTTCTCCTCCATGAGCGCCCTGTCCCCGCGCGACTCGACGTTGAGGCGCAGCACCGGCTCCGTGTTGGAAGAGCGCAGGTTGAAGCGCCACTGATCAAACTCAAGGCTCAATCCGTCGGTATTGTCACGGCGCCCCCCCTGGGCGGCAAAGCGCTCCTCCACGGCGGCAATGGCGACGGCCGCGTCCTTTACCCGGCGGTTGATCTCGCCGCTGGCCGGATACGCGGTCATGGCCTGGTCCACCAGCTCGGCCAGGGACTTGCCCGTGCGCGAAATCTGCTCGGCCACCAGCAGCCAGGGGATCATGCCCGAATCGCAGTAGGCGAAATCGCGGAAGTAGTGATGCGCGCTCATCTCGCCGCCATAGACGGCGTCCTCCAGGCGCATGCGCTCCTTGATGAAGGCGTGCCCGGTCTTGGACATGATGGGCCTGCCCCCGGCCGCCTTGACGGCGGCGATGGTGTTCCAGGTCAGGCGCGGATCATGGATGATGCCCGCCCCGGGAACCTTGCGCGCGAACGCTTCGCCCAGAAGACCGACCAGATAGTAGCCTTCGATGAAGCGCCCGTCTCCGTCGAAGAAAAAGCAGCGGTCAAAATCCCCGTCCCAGGCCAAACCCAAATCCGCCTTGTGCTCGATCACCGCCTGGGAGGTGAGTTCCCTGTTTTCGGGCAGCAGGGGGTTGGGCACGCCTGCCGGAAAATTGCCGTCGGGCTTGTGCAGCAGCTTGTGGAACTTGAAGGGCAGCCTGTGCTCCAGCAGATCCACGACGCTCCCGGCTCCGCCGTTCCCGGCATTGACCACGATGGACAGGGGACGCAGCACGTCGCGATCCACATAGGACAGAAGATGGTCGATGTAGCGCGGGCGCATTTTAAGTTCATGCAACTGACCGCTTCGCTGCGCGACCTTGAATTCCCCGGCCGCCGCCAGATCGCGGATGGCGAAAAGGCCCGTGTCCCCGCTGATGGGGCGGGACTCTTCGCGCACGAACTTCATGCCGTTGTAGTCCCTGGGGTTGTGACTGGCGGTGACCATGATGCCGCCGTCCAGTCCCTGATCGAAAACCGCGAAATACACTTCCTCGGTGCCACACTCGCCCAGGGTGAAAACATCCACTCCCGAATCGCGCAAGCCTTTGGTCACGGCCTCGGCCATGGCCGGACTCGACAGACGGATATCATGCCCGACAACCACCCGGTCGGGATTCAGGAACGCGGCGTAGGCCCGGCCGATGCGATACGCCAGGGCCTCATCGAGTTCGTCCGGGACGCGTCCGCGAATGTCGTAGGCTTTGAAGCAGGAAAGATTCATGGGTAAGACTCCTGAAATAATGACATGCATTGAAATATCATGAGCAAAAGGGCCGGACAGACGGCTAGCAAGGCCGGGCCGCCCGATGCAAGCAAAAAGAGGGATTCCGCCGCCACGCCGACCACCACATGTGGTTATGCCCTCCGGTCCGGCATGTCGACATGGACTTGTGCCCTGAAGCATGCAGGCCCGTACCGCTTCGTGTGAATCGTATCCGATTCCAGGATAAATCGAATCAAAACGGCCTGTTGAATTCAAGGGAAGCGCTGTTGCATGAAAAGCAGATTGATCTTGTCAGAATTCCTGTTTTCAAATATTGTTAACAGTATCTTTTATCGAAAACACGGGAGACGCTCATGCTTGATTCGAAATATCGTGCCTTTCACAAGGCGGTGGCCGCCTTTGTCCCCATCGCGCGCATCATCACCGATCCCTTGCGTCTTCTGGCCTACGGAACCGACGCAAGCTTTTATCGCCTCGTGCCGAAGATCGTCATCAACGTGGAATCCGAGGACGAGGTGGCCCGCATCCTGCGTCTGGCGTACAAAAGCCGCATTCCCGTGACGTTTCGCGCGGCAGGCACCAGCCTCTCCGGCCAGGCCGTGACGGACTCGGTGCTGATTCGTCTCGGCGAGGGCTGGCTTGGCTGCCGCGTCTATGACCAGGCCCGCCGCATCGACCTCGAACCCGGCATCATCGGCGCCCACGCCAACCGCACCCTGGCACCCTTCGGCAAGAAGATCGGCCCGGACCCGGCCTCCATAGACAGCTGCAAGATCGGCGGCATCCTGGCCAACAACGCCAGCGGCATGTGCTGCGGCGTGGCCGAGAACAGCTACCAGACCCTTGAAGAACTGCGCCTCATCCTCGTCGACGGCACCATCCTGGACACGGGAGACGACGAGTCCAAACGCAGGTTCACCGAAAAGCACCCGGAAATCGTGAACGGACTTGCGGACCTGCGCAACCGGGTCATGGCGGCTCCGGAGCTTGAGGCGCGCATCCGCCACAAGTTCAAGATCAAGAACACCACCGGCTACAGCCTGAACGCCCTGGTCGACTTCGAGGATCCCTTTGACATCCTCAAGCACCTGCTGGTGGGCTCCGAGGGGACGCTGGCCTTCATCTCCAAGGTCACCTACCGCACCGTGACCGAGCACGCGCACAAGGCCTCGGCGCTGATGCTCTTCCCGGACATCCGCACGGCCTGCGAAGCGACCATCATTTTGAAGAAACAGCCCGTGGCGGCCGTGGAACTGATGGACCGCCCGGCGCTCAGGTCCGTGCAGGACAAGGACGGCATGCCGCCCTACCTGAAGGAACTGAGCGACAGCGCCGCCGCGCTGCTGGTGGAGACCCGCGCCGAGGACACGGCGGGGCTTGACGCCCAGATCGAGACCATAAGGGCCGCCCTTGAGGGCGTGAAGATGGTCCGCGACATCGAGTTCACGCCCCTGCCCCAGGAATTCGCCAAGCTGTGGAACATCCGCAAGGGCCTCTTTCCGGCCGTCGGCTCAGTGCGCGCCACCGGCACCACGGTCATCATCGAGGACGTGGCCTTCCCCATCGAACGCCTGGCCGACGCGACCCTTGAGTTGCAGGGGCTGCTGGAAAAATACGGCTACTCCGAGGCCATCATCTTCGGCCACGCCCTTGAAGGAAACCTGCACTTCGTCTTCACCCAGGATTTCGGAGATCCCCGCGAGATCGAGCGCTACAGCAAACTCATGGACGACGTGGCCACCATGGTCGTCGACAAGTACGACGGCTCCCTCAAGGCCGAGCACGGCACGGGCCGCAACATGGCGCCCTTCGTAGAAATGGAGTGGGGCCAAGACGCGTACCGCCTCATGCAGGACGTGAAGCGCATCTTCGACCCGCTGACCCTCCTCAACCCCGGCGTCATCCTGAACCCGGACCCCAAGGCCCATTTGAAGGACTTAAAACCCCTGCCCGCCGCCCACGAACTGGTGGACAAGTGCATCGAGTGCGGCTTCTGCGAGCCCATCTGCCCCTCCAAGCACATCACCCTGACCCCGCGCCAGCGCATCACGTCCTGGCGCGAAATACAGCGTTTGAAAGGCAAGCCCGAACACAAGGCGGAGCTGGCCAAGCTCCTCAAAGCCTACGGCTACCAGGGCGACGGGACCTGCGCCACCGACGGATTGTGCGGCACGCGCTGTCCCGTGGGCATCGACACGGGCAAGATGACCAAGGCCCTGCGCGCCGAGAGCGCGACCATACGGCAGAAAAAAGCCGCCGACTGGATCGGGGAGCACTTCGCGGGCGTGGCCCGGACCGTGTCCGGAGTGCTGCAGGTCGTGGACGCGGTGCACGCCGTGACCGGAACCAAGTTCATGGACGTGTCGTCCGAAACCCTGCATCGCATGACGGGCAAGCGCGTCCCGCGCTGGAACGAACGGATGCCCGGAGGAATCAGCCGCATTCGCCGCGAAAAGGTGAACGCGGACAACCCGCTCAAAGTGGTCTACTTCCCGAGCTGCATTGCCCGCAACATGGGACCGTCCCGGTGCGAAAAGATCCGCCCCCTGCCCGAGACCACGGTGCGCGTGCTGCGCAAGGCCGGATACGAAGTGATCTTCCCCGAGAACATGGCCGCGCTGTGCTGTGGACAGGCCTTTGAAAGCAAGGGCTTCGTGGCCCAGGCCGACGTCAAGAGCGCCCAGCTCGAAGAGGCGCTCCTGGCCGCAAGCCAAAACGGGGCTCTGCCCGTACTGTGCGATACCAGCCCGTGCCTGAAGCGCATGCAGGAGGTGCTGGACCCGAGGCTGAAGATGTTTGATCCGAGCGTCTTCGTGCTGGAACACCTGCACGACAAGCTGACCTTCATCCAACAGGACAGGCGCGTGGCCCTGCACGTGACCTGCACGTCCCGCAAGCTGGGACTGGAAGGCAAACTTGTTGAGCTGGCCCGCAAATGCGTCACCAAGGTAGTCGTGCCGGAAGACATCTTCTGCTGCGGCTTTGCCGGGGACAAGGGCTTCTCCGTGCCGGAACTGAACGCCTCGGCCCTCAAGACCCTGGCCGAAAAGGTCGAGGACTGCACCGAGGGCTACTCCACCAGCCGCACCTGCGAGATCGGCCTGGCCCTGCACGGCGGCATCCCTTACCGCAACATCCTCTACCTGGTGGACGAGTGCACGGCTTGAGGCAATCCAGGGGCATTGCTTAATAATCACAACAATTATAAAAACACCATATTGGCCCGGCTAATGTCCGGGCCAATATGTGTCGTGTGACCATCTTTCCAGCACCTCTCGCGGAGGCTCTCATGTTCGGAATAGGCGTTCAGGAACTGCTCATCATTCTGGTCATCGCCCTTTTTGTCTTTGGGGCGAAAAATCTCCCGCTTCTCGGCACCAACATGGGCCGGGCCATCTTCAATTTCAAGAGAGGGCTCAGCGAACCGGAAGTGATCGACATCACCGCCGAATCAAAATCCAGGGACGCATCAGGGCAGAATTCGTAAAATTCAGGGCGGCATCCATCCCGTGCCGGTGCGACCGTCAAGACACATCACCTGACTTCCGGCACGAAAATCCGGGCCTGCCGACCGGACAAGCCCGCGATCCATCCCGAATGACATGATCCCCGCCGAACACCAAACGACGGGGATCTTCACTTTTTTTCCGGTGCAAAACCCTGAGTATTGGAAAGTCATTTGCCGCCCCCGTCGCATCTTGCTATGCTTGATCCAAATTTTCATGTGTTCACCGATAATCCGCATCCTCCGGGACAACCATTTCCTTCATAAAAGTCTGACTCAAGGAGTCTTCATGCCAACCAGAATCGTAATCACTTTCCTTTTTCTTTCGCTGTTTGCCTGCAGCGCCATGGCCATGGAGGCCTCGGACAGCGCGACCTCGCACCCACTGCCCGTGGGCAGCTCCATGCCGGACCTGCTCCTGCGCGGCGAACTGAACCCGGAGCATCTTAGGCATTTGGGACTCAAAACCCCCGCGCCGCGGCATCTCTCCGAAATAAATGCCAAAACAGTCATCCTCGTAGCGTTCAGCATGTACTGCCCGCACTGCCAGCGCGAAGCCCCGGCCCTCAATGAATTGAACGCACTGATCGCCAGTCGGGGCCTTGGCGAAGACGTCAAGCTCATCGGTGTCGGCATCGGCAACTCGGATTTCGAGGTACAGGTCTTCCGCGACAAGTACGCCATCACCTTTCCCCTCTTTTCCGACCCGGATTTCAAGGTCAACAAGGAGATCGGCGAAGTCGGGACCCCGTTCTTCTACGTGCTGGCCATGAACCCGGAGAAAAAGGAAATTCGTGTCGCCAAGACACTGCTCGGGCGCATGGAATCGGCGGAAACATTTCTTGAGCAAGCCTTGAAAGCCTGTGACGGAGGAAAATGAACATGATGCGCGCGCTGCTTTTTGCCGCACTGCTGACCATTGTCCCGGCCCTGCTCCCGGCCCAGGAAACGCCGATACCAAAAGAACGCATCTTCGAGACAGGCAGCCTGGACCCGCTGGACAGCAGCCTGAAGGTCAAGGTCGGTGACCCGGCGCCGGACTTCTCCCTGCCGACAATCGATGGACGCACCGTCACCCTGGCCGAGTTCCGGGGCAAGAAGAACGTCGTCCTGTCCTTCATTCCGGCGGCCTGGACGCCGGTCTGCTCCGGGCAGTGGCCCGGTTACAACATCGTAGAGGACATGTTCGATCAGGCCGAAACCCAGCTCGTGGGCATAAGCGTGGACAACGTGCCCACGCTGCACGCCTGGGTGCAGGAGATGGGCGGGGTGTGGTTCCCCGTGGCCTCGGATTTCTATCCGCACGGCAGATTGGCCGAGGCGCTGGGCATCCTGCGTTCAACGGGCGAGGCCGAACGCTCCCTGTTCCTGATCGATAAGCAGGGCATCATCCGCTACATCGACGTGCACGACATCAACTCGCGCCCGGACCTGGGGCCGCTCATGAAGGCCATGCAGGAACTCAAGTAGTGAATGGTGATTGGTGAATGATGAATGGGAGAGAACGTGGATGCTTGCCGCGCCTGTTTCCCGGAAAGTCGGGCTCGACGCGACGCGGATCGGGATTTACAGAGGCAGCATCCGTCTTGATTGGGAACACCCTGCAACCTGAGAGCAAGGAGAAACATGATGGAACTCCTGGACGCCATCCACACCCGTCGCAGCATCCGCAAATATCTCGATAAACCCGTCCCGGAGGAGATGCTCGGCATCCTCCTCAAGGCCGCCATGAGCGCGCCTTCGGCGGGAAACCAGCAGCCCTGGCATTTCATCGTCATAAGGGACAGGACCAAGCTCGACTCCATCCCAAGCTTCCATCCCTACAGCAAGATGGTCCTGCAGGCCCCTGCGGCCATTGTGGTCTGCGGCGACCCGGACGGCAAGAAATGGCCGACCTTCTGGGATCAGGACGCAAGCGCCGCCACCCAGAACATCCTCCTGGCCGCCCGTGACCTCGGGCTCGGCACAGTCTGGGTCGGAATCTACCCGGAGAAGGACCGCATGGACGGCTTCCGCAAGCTCCTCGGCATCCCGGAAAACATCATCCCCTTCTCCCTCGTCCCGGTGGGCTGGCCGGACGGAACCTTCGAGGCCGTGAACCGCTTCAGGCCGGAACTGATCCATAACGAGTCGTGGGGCGCCAAGTAGCCACAACGCTTCGAACAAACGCCCCGGCTTTGCGCATTGCACTGGACCGGGGCGTTACTCATGAGCGCCGAGACAATCCATAACTCCAGTCCCACGCCCAGCACCGCCGTGAACGGCGCTCCCACATAATACGAAGCACCGCCTTCGCGGGTGTCGTCCGAGGCGTTGATCCTGGAAACGTACTCGAGTCTGTCCGGCATCAAAAAAGGCGGACCAAAAAGGCCCGCCATCCAAAACTATATTTTCTGCTCAACCAACTGAAAACACGGAATACACAGTGTCTGCCCGGCAAAACGGCGCGTGCGCGACTCCATGGTCTTTTCGCCGCAGTGCGCGCAGGCAAGGCTTTCCAGGATCTTGGGAGGCCGTGGCGCGCCCTGCTCCACCGGGGTGACGCAGAACATCTCCTCAAGGGGCAGGGTCATGAAGCGCTGCTGCAGACCGGCGCGCAGTTCGGTCATGCGATTCTTCTGCGCTTCCGTGGCCGTGCCGTTCCCGCTGGCCTGCATCAGCTCGGCCATCTCGTCATCCATTCCGCCTCGCGCGGCCGGATTCAGCAGCGCCCGGACACCCTTGCCCGTGGCACGCCTGAAAAAGGAAAAGGCCATCTTGCCGTGATCGCGGTGAATGAGGTTGCCCTTGCCCATGGTCGTGCCCAGCAGAAACTGCAATGCGTCCACACCGCACATGTCCGTCTCAACCACAGCCACGATCTCCGTATCCTCGGGATTTTCAAGCTCGCGCAGGGCCAGCTCGGCGGCGCGGATGCCGATGGCCAGGCCCGGACAGCTGTGTCCGTGGAAGGCGATGGTCGCGTCTATCTGTTCCGGTGAAATCTGGCAGGACATGCAATTCTCCTTTTCAGTTTTGGGGGATGACTATGGATCGGCCGTCAATGCGGTGAATGTGCACCGGCAGGCCGTAAACTTCGTGGATGATCTCCGGGGTCACGCAGCCGGGCGTGGTCATGGCGTGGATGTCTCCATCCTTCAGGAAAATCGTCTTGTCGGCATGGCGCAGGGCCATGTTCAGGTCGTGCATGCTCATCACCGCCGCGATGCGATGCTCATCCACCACCCGGCGGATGAGGTTCATGATCTCTACCTGATTCCTGAGATCAAGCGCGCTGGTGGGCTCGTCGAGCAGCAGCAGCGAAGGCTCCTGCACCAGGGCGCGCGCGATGCACACTTTCTGCAGCTCGCCGCCGCTCAGGGTGTCGATGTGGCGCATGGCCTTGGAGCACAGGTCCATGGTGTGCAGAATGGCGTCGGTCTTGCGCAGATCGTCATCGCTCATGCGCCAGCGGATGTGCGGAGTGCGACCCATGAGCACGGCGTCGAAGACCGTCAGGCGGGAGGCCTCGTTCTTCTGGGAGACATAGCCGATGTCGCGGGCGATATCCGCGGGCGCAAGCGAAAGGATGTCGCGCTCCTGCACCAAAATCGATCCCGAGGCCGGACGCAGGATGGCGTTCATGCATTTGAGGAGCGTGGTCTTGCCCACTCCGTTGGGGCCGAGGATGGCCAGAAGCTCGCCGCGCTCAAGGCTGAAATCGATGTTCCGCAGGAGCGGATGGCTATTGTAGGTGAAATGCACCCCGCACACCGAGAGCATCATGAGCGCCGCCCCCTTACAATGAGATAGAGAAACGTCGGCGCGCCCAGAAAGGCTGTCAGCACCGAGACAGGCAGAAGGTGCGGAGCCATGACGAGCCGGGCCGCCGTGTCCGAGGCCAGCAACAGGAGCGCGCCGCCGACCAGCGATGCGGGGAGCAGAAACCTGTGATCCGCTCCGATGACGCGGCGGAACATGTGCGGCACGACCAGCCCCACGAAGCCGATGATGCCCAGAAAGGCGATGAGCACAGCCGTGACCAGGCTGGCCAGCAGCATGCCGACGATGCGCACCCGCTCGACCCGCACCCCGAGCCCTTTGGCCGTCTCGTCCCCGGCGTCGATGGCGTTGTAGTTCCAGCTATTGGCCAGAAAGTAGAGGGTACAGCCGAGGGTCGCAAAGGTCATGAGGCCAAGCTCGGCCCAGGACGCGCGGGACGTGTCCCCGAAAGTCCAGAAGACCATGGCCGAGAGCTGCACGTCGGTGGCGAAATACTGCAGGAACATGGTCCCGGCGGTAAAGAGCGCGCCCAGGGCCACCCCGGCCAGGACCATGGTTTCGGGCCTGGTGCCGCGCGTGCGGGAAATGGCGATGATGATCCCGGATGCCACCAAGCTGGCCAGGAAGGCCGAGATGGTGGTCACATAGGGACTGGTGATGTTCACGGCGCTTTGCCCCGAGGTCATGAGCCCCGAGTCCAGGGCCATGACCGAAAAAGCCGCGCCAAAGGCGGCGGCATGGGAAATGCCAAGGGTGAAGGGGGACCCCAGCGGGTTGCGCAGGATGGCCTGCATGACCGCTCCGGCCACGGCCAATCCGCCACCCGCGACCATGGCCGCCAGCGCCTGGGGCAGACGGATGCCGCGCACGATGGCGTCCACCCGGGGACTTGCGGACTGGCCGAGAAGGCTCGCGAGGACATCGCCCAACGGCAACCCCGCCGCGCCGACACACAGGGACAGAAGCAGAAAACCACCCAGCGCGAGGATGCACGCGACCACGACCAAGGTCTTCCAGGCCAGATAGCGTTTGTACTCCTCGGGCACGTTCCCGTGATCGGAATGCATCAGCGCACCGGCACCGGGATGAAGGCCAGTCCGGAAAAGGTCCGGTTCATCTCATCAAAAACGGACTTGCCGACCACAAATGAGTAGATCTCGTCGGCCTTGGCTTTTGGATCGACGTCCGCGAACCCCTCCGGATACAGAGTCTTGCCCACGAAATAGGCGTTGGCCAGGATGGATTCGAAATTCTGGGAATACCAGTTGTAGGGCAGCACCCCGTAAACCCGCCCCTCGGCTACCGCCGAGAGCGTTGCATATGCGGGATCGGTGCGCAGCTCGTGCAGGCCACCGGCATCCTCGCCCATCTGTAATGTGGAGAGGTCAAGAAACAGATGGTCCGGATCCCAGACCACGATCTTCTCCTTGGCCACATCCGTGTTGCTCAGATCCCTGCCCGCCCCGCCCTCTTCGCGGGCCAGGTTGCGGGCATTGACGAACCCGAAGGGCGGATAGGTCGGCTCCGTGGACTGAAAACCGTGCGGCCCCTTGTAGGCCACGCCGCCGATGTAGGCCGTGGGCCGCTCGGAATCCGGAATGTCCGCCGTGCGCCGCCCAAGATCGGCGATGGCCGCGTCGAAATAGGCGACAAGACTCTCGGCCCGCTCCTCCTTGCCCACAATCTGGCCCATGAGCCGCAACGCCGAATAGAATCTGTCGCGACGATCACCCAGATCCCCTGCGTCGAGCACGACCACGGGGATGCCGGTCTTGTTCTGCAGTTCCACCGGATCATGGCCCATGGTTGCGTAGGTCTTGAAGATGACCTGCGGCTGGGGATCGAGGGTCAGGATCAGCTCCGGGTTGTCCTGTCCACGGAACTGGCCGAAGATGGGCATGGTCTTGAACCCCGGATTGGCCAGGGCGTAGGGCCGCGAATCGAAGCGGTTGCGCCTTGATTCGATGTCGTCCACGGCCACGGCCAGATCCTGGGCCTGAAGGTACGCCAAGAGACGCAGGCAGCCGGAGCCGGAGCAGATGACGCGAGTGACGGGAGCCTGAAGTTCATGGGAGCGGCCCAGAGCGTCGGTGACTTTCAGCGCCTGGGCCGGAGAGGTCGCGCAAAGGACAAGGCCGATCAGGAATAACGTGCGAAGCGGCATCGGAATCTCGCGTTGCTTGATGGTTTGAAAAAATGCGCGGGTCCTTGGCCACCGCAACTGTCGCACTGCTGTCAGCTTCCCTTCAGAGCGAAACGAATCGGCAGCAAGGCGGCACACTCCATGCCCCGCCCCCGACAACCTGGACGTTTTTGAGATCTCCGCCAGGGCCTATGACCAAGTTCAGGACCACCAGCCCTTCCCGGCCTCGGCGGCACGGGAGGAAAAGAGCAACACTCGCCCAACCCAAGCTCCGACACGTCAAGACAAGCGAAATCTGTAATTCTGACTAAATTACTCATGAATTCAAGAAGTAATAAAATTTATGCGACGTGGAATCCCGTAACCCATCTGATTCGTGTAATCAATACCATAAGCGTAACACTATCTACATAACATCCTCGCCATAATCCAACCAACATCTTCACCACCATGGCTGGACAACTAGGTTCAAGGCACGAGAAAAATCAGGGCCACCCATAGCGGCAAAATTTTGCCGCAGCTGACCCTAGACGCTGTAAATCGATGCTGCGCAGCATGACAACCGGGATTGAATCAGGGAAACCAGGACACGAAGATACGAAAGAAAGCGGCAGGGAAGGACAGAATGGGATCAGGTCAGTTTAAGATCATATTCGGCGAGCTTGTAGCGCAGGGTGCGGGGACTTACGGCCAGGATCTCGGCCAACCTGGCCTTGCTGCCCCCCGCCTCGGCCCAGCCCCTGATGATGGCCGTGACCTCGGCCTGACGCACGGCCGCTTCCAGGGTCATGACGTTCTGGCCGCACTCCGTGGCCGGCAACCCGGTGGCCAGACGCATTTCCAGGGGCAGATGGGCGGGTTCGATGAGCGGATCGGCGCAAAGCAGAACAAGCCGTTCGGTCAGGTTGCGCAGCTCACGCACGTTGCCCGGCCAGGAATAGCCGCACAGGGTATCAAGAGTGGCCGGGGCCAGCCGCACATCGGGTTTGTGATAGCGGTGCCGGTACATGGCCAGAAAATATTCGGCCAGGGGAGGAATGTCATCGATGCGCTCCCGCAGCGGCGGAAGGGTCACGGGGATAACATTGAGGCGATAATACAGATCGGCCCGGAATTCCCCGGCCGCGACCATCTTGTTCAGCACCCTGTTGGTGGCCGCCACGATGCGGGCGTCGAAGGGCTGGGTCTTCTCTCCGCCCAGGCGGCGGAAGGTCTTTTCTTCCAGGACTCGCAGAAAATCGACCTGGTTGGGCGGCGGAATCTCGCCCACTTCATCCAGAAACAGGGTGCCGTCGGCGGCCATCTCGAAGCTGCCCTTGCGCTGGCGCTGCGCCCCGGTGAAGGCTCCGGCCTCGTGCCCGAAGAACTTGTCGGCGAAGAGTTCGCCCTTGAGCACTCCGCAGTTGACGGGGATAAAGGGCTTGGCTCTGCGGCCCGAGAGCTGATGTACGAGCCGGGCGAAGAGTTCCTTGCCCGTGCCCGATTCGCCGTAAACCAGGATGGTCGCATCCGAACCGGCCACCTGCGTGGCCAGGCGATAAAGATCGCGCATGGTGCGGGACTGAATGACGAACTTGCCCAGACCGTCTTCTGTTCCCAGCTCCAAAATCTCTGCTCCGGCCGAATCCTGCGGAGCATTCGGCAAATTATTGCCAGACCGGGCACGCCCTCTGCCTCTGGCTTTTTTACCGTTATCTGCACGAAATTCCATTGATTCTATCCTTTACAATGCATACTGAAAAACCGGAAATGCTGCTCGAAACCCCTTTGCCAAACCGACCTGTCATTTGGGAAAAAAGGAACAAACTTGCCGATTGCGGCAATATTTTGCCGTTTACTCTCTGCACTCACACACGTCAACACACGGCTGGCGTATATTTCCGTGCTGGCACACTCCTTGCCTAGAAGAGCTTCGGATGCGCTGTGCATCGTAGTGCTGAATCAATCAATGCTTGAGGAAACGTGTAAACGGGAGCGAAACAGGAATGAAACTGAACACGAAGTGGATGCGAATTCTGGGAGGGGCCGCAATGGGCGCACTCCTGTTGGTCACTTTGGCTTGGGCTAGCAATAACCCCGAACTCGCGGATGAAGCAGCCAAACAGCTGGCGGAAGCCACGGGCACAACTTCCGCCCTGCCTTGGTGGGGCTGGCCTACCATCTTGCTGTTTTTCTGTTTTATACTTGGCATCATCGCGGTTCTTGCCGGTGTCGGCGGCGGCGTGCTCTACGTACCGCTGGTCAGCGGATTTTTCCCCTTTCATCTTGACTTTGTCCGTGGCGCCGGTCTCCTCGTAGCCCTGGCCGGAGCCCTGGCAGCCGGTCCCGGTCTGCTGAAACGCAACCTGGCCAGCCTGCGTCTGGCTCTTCCGGTGGCGCTCATAGCATCAAGTTGCGCCATCGTCGGTGCCTTCCTTGGCCTGGCCCTGCCAAACCACATCGTCCAGATGTGCCTGGGCGGCACCATCATGGGCATCGCCATCCTGCTTCTGCTCTCCAAGAACACGGCCCGTCCCGTCGTTGAAAAGCAGGACGCCCTGAGTTTGGCTTTTGGAATGAGAGGCGCCTACATGGAGCCCGCCACCGGCGAGATCGTGGAGTGGAAAACGCACCGCACCGTCATGGGCCTCCTGCTCTTCATCGTCATCGGCATCATGGCCGGCATGTTCGGACTTGGCGCAGGCTGGGCAAACGTTCCTGTCCTGAACCTGCTCATGGGCGCACCGCTCAAGGTCGCCGTCGGCACCAGTAAATTTCTCCTCTCCATCACCGATACTTCCGCCGCCTGGGTTTATCTGAACCAGGGTTGCGTCATCCCGCTCATGGCCATTCCTTCCATCGTGGGATTGATGATGGGTTCTTTCGTCGGTGTGCGCCTGCTGGCCATCGCCAAGCCCACCTTCATCCGCTACATGGTCATCGGCGTGCTGCTCTTCGCGGGTGGAAAGGCATTGGCCAAGGGCCTGGGCTTCTAACATATTCCAGAATCTAAGGAGAAAAGACATGAATAAACCCGAGACCAACGCGCCTGCCGAACAGATCGCCTACGCAAACATCCTCTTCTACGGATGTTGGAGCGGCCTCGCGCTCATGCTGGTAACATACTTGCTCTACGTCACCGGCATCATGGACCCTTACGTGTCAATGGATAACGTGATCAAATACTGGTCGCTGCCTGTTGGTCAGTATCTCACTGACAACAACGTGCCCACCGGCTGGGGCTGGGCGACGCTTCTGTCCAACGGCGATTTCCTGAACTTCCTCGGGATCGCGCTTCTTGGCGGTCTGACCATTGTGGCCTATATTCCGGTCACTATCACCTACTTTAAGAAAAAGGACTTCGCGTTCGCCATTATCGCGTTTCTTGAAGTCCTGGTCCTGTGCTTCGCGGCATCCGGAATCGTCGGAGGCGGCGCGCACTAAAGGAGAGGCTCGTGCTCAAACGGATTGAAGAACTGATCGGCACCGATTGCCCGGACCTGCCCTCCCTTCTGGATGGGCTACCCGTTGGGGTGGCCCTCCTGGACAACGAGGGACATGTCCTCATGCTCAACAAGGCCCTCGAAGCCATGACCGGTTACACCCGAGAGGAAGTGCGCGGACTGCCTTGCAGGCACGTCCTGCGCAGCCGGGCCTGCCTGCAGGACTGTCCCCACGGGAAGGATGCGGCTCCGGGAGTCGGGATCGAGAC
This sequence comes from Desulfomicrobium apsheronum, assembly GCF_900114115.1. NCBI lineage: Bacteria > Pseudomonadati > Thermodesulfobacteriota > Desulfovibrionia > Desulfovibrionales > Desulfomicrobiaceae > Desulfomicrobium > Desulfomicrobium apsheronum. The sequence continues at coordinate 23,872 of NZ_FORX01000010.1, forward strand.
CGATTGCATCAACCGTCATCACCGCAAGATTCACGTCCGCATCACCCCGGTGCGTGTCCTTGATGGAAACAACCGACCCATCTGCGTGCTCGACGTGGTGGAAGAGTTGACGGCCTTGCGGGAAATCGAGGCGCGCCTGTCCCAGGTCGCGGACCATGGCCAGATCGTGGGTCGCAGCCCGGCCATGAAAAAGATTCTTGGACTCGTGCCCGTCATCGCCCAGCACGACACCCCGGTGCTGATCACCGGCGAGACAGGCACGGGCAAGGATCTTTTGGCCGAATCGGTGCACAAGGCCTCGCCAAGATCACGCGAGCCCTTCGTGCGCTTCAGCTGCGGCCCCATGCCCTCCGAACTGCTCGACGCCGAACTGTTCGGACGCATGCAGGGCCCTGACGGAAAACTCAAGGCCGGCAGGTTCCAGCAGGCCCAGGGCGGAACCCTGTACCTCTCGGAGATCGCGGATCTGCCTCTCTCGCAGCAAAGCAGCCTGGTCAGATTTCTGGACGAAGGCACCATTGTGCCTGTCGGCGCGGGCAAGCCCATGCGTGCAAGCGCAAGGCTCATGGCTTCCACGGCCGAGTCTCCGGAAAAGCTGGTGCAGGAAGGACGTCTGCGGGAGGATCTTTTCCATCGCATTTCAGCCATCCGCCTGCACCTGCCCAGACTCAAGGATCGCGGGGAAGACCTCGGGTTCCTGCTGCACCATTTCATGGGCCATTATGCGACGCGTTTCAAAAAGAACATCACCGCCATAAGCCCCAAAGCCCAGCGCCATGTGTACGCCCACGATTTTCCGGGCAACGTGCGCGAACTCAAAAACATCATGGAATTCGCCGCCATGGTATGTAGCGGCGACACCATCCGGACCGAGCATCTGCCCATGCATCTGACGGACGACGCCGAAACCGAAGCGCCTGTCCGCCCGGTGGAAAAGAGCCGCAAGGCCGGTCGCAAGAACACGGAGGAGCGATAGCAATGGAACGCCGCGTGCTGATCACCGTCGCCAAGGACGAAATCGCCCCTCGCTTCGATCTGACTACCGAAGCCCTGTTGCTGACCATTTCCGAAAGCGGAGAAATCGTCTTGCGCAAGTCCTTTCTTCTGGCTTACGCTTCTGGAGACGAACTTTGCGATCTGGCCCTTTCCAGGGACATCGGAACCATCGTCTGCGGAGGCATTGAGGACGAGTATTACCACTATCTGCGCTGGAAGCGCATCGACGTCATCGACTCGGTCATGGGTCCGGTGGAACGCGTTGTCTCCCGCCTGACGGAAGGAACACTCAAAGCCGGAGACATCCTCTACGACCGGGCAACGGAAAAGAAATGAAAAAAATCCTGTCCGGCCCCATGGATGCCATCAAGGCCGACCTGGCCACGGAGATCAATTCTCCAGACCGCTACAAGCTTTTGCGGCGCAAGATCGTTTCGCTCATGGCCCTGGTCACCCTGCTGCCGCTGCTCTCGCTGGCCGCAATCAATTATTACGAGCACCAGAGCTCCATGTCGGCCGAAATCCAGGCCCCGCTCAGGGCTCTGGTGGGCAAGGCCAAGCATTCCTTCGAGCTTTTCCTGGCCGAACGGACCTCGGCGGTGAGTTTCATCGCCTCGGCCTACTCCTTCGACGAACTCTCCAACGACGCCAATCTGCAGCGCATCTTTCAGGTCATGCGCCGTGAATTCACCGGATTTGTCGATCTCGGGCTCATCGATACTGCCGGCAACCAGATCAGCTACGCCGGCCCCTACGATCTCAAGGACCGCAACTACACCTCCCAGGACTGGTTCCATCAGGTCCAGTTCAAAGGCACGTACATAAGCGACGTATTCCTGGGTTTTCGCAAATTTCCCCATGTGGTCATCGCGGTGCGGCACACCACGGAAAGCGGTCAGTCATGGATTCTGCGGGCCACCCTCGACACCATGCATTTTGACCGCATCATCTCGGCCATGGGTCTTGAACCCGGCAGCGACGCCTTTTTGGTCAACCGCAACGGAGTCCTGCAGACCGAATCGCGACGCTACGGGAAGGTGCTGGACATGTTGCCCTTCAGCCTGCCGCCAACAAATTTCGAATCCAACGTGCAGGGTATCCGCGACCGCGATCAAAACGACATCTTCATCGCTTCGGCCTTCATCGCCGACTCGGACTTCGTTCTCGTGGCCGTCAAGCTCAAACCGACGTTCTTCAGCACCTGGTACACGGTACGCATTGACCTGCTTGTCATCTTTGTCACCGGCGTCATCTTCATCTTCATCGCCGTCTACCGTCTGACCAGCGTACTCATCAACCGTTTACAGGAGAGCGACGAACAGCGCCTCGGTGCCATCCACCAGATGGAGCATTCGCAGAAGCTGTCCTCCATTGGCCGCCTGGCCGCAGGCGTCGCGCACGAAATCAACAATCCCTTGGCCATCATCAACGAAAAGGCCGGGCTCATGCGCGACATCATGGACCTTCGGCCCGACTTTCCGGACAAGGACAAATTTTCCAGACAGATCGAGTCCATTCTCAAATCCGTGGATCGCTGCCGGGGCATCACCCATCGCATGCTCAGCTTTGCCAAGCGCATGGACGTCAAGATCGAGATTCTGGACCTGAACGCCGTGCTCGTCGAGACATTGGGTTTTCTCGAACGCGAGGCCCAGTACCGAAATATCGAACTCAAGCGCGAACTCTCCATGAACCTGCCCAATATCGCCACCGATCACGGCCAGATCCAGCAGGTTTTCCTCAACATCTTGAACAACGCCCTGGCGGCCGTGCCTGATGGAGGCCGAATCGTACTCTCCAGCTGGAACGTGGATGACGACTATGTCGCCATCTCCATCGAGGACAACGGATGCGGCATGTCCGACGAGACGGCCAAGAACATGTTTGAACCGTTCTTCACCACCAAAAAGGAAAAAGGCACCGGGCTTGGCATGTCCATCACCTATGGCATCGTCAAACGCCTGGGCGGAGAGATCAAGGTCAAAAGCAAATTGAACGAGGGCACCACCATGACCATCCTGCTGCCCAAACACCCTGTGGAAGGTTAATCATGGATATGAACACATGGAACATCCTGTTGGTGGACGATGAGGTCGATTTCATCGTTACCCTGGCCGAACGTCTGGAACTCAGAGGGGTCAACCCCCGTGTTGTCCATGACGGAGAATCGGCCCTCAAAGCCGTGGCCGACAATGTGCCGCAGGTGATCGTACTGGACGTCATGATGCCGGGAATGAAGGGAATCGAAGTGCTGCAGAAGGTCAAAAGCGAACACCCAGATGTCCAGGTCATCCTGCTTACCGGACAGGGCAAGACGCGCGACGGCATCGAGGGCATGCGCCACGGCGCCTTTGCCTATCTGACCAAGCCCCTTGATCTCGAAGAACTGATCCGAACCATCAACGAGGCCATCAATCCGCCGGAAGGAATTCCACATGTCTGAAATCCCGAAAGAAGCGCGTTTCATGGGTGCTGTCACGGCTCAGAACATGCACGAAATGCAGAACATTCTGGCCATCATCCGTGAATCGGCGGGCCTCATGGGCGACATCCTCAAAGTCAACTCCAGGGTCGATTTCAAGCACAAGCCCAACATGGAGCGCACCCTTGAGAACATCACCTTCCAGGTGGACCGGGGCAAGGGGTTGCTGGACGCCACCAGTCGGCTGGCCCATACACCCGATGCGGATCTGCTCGAGTCCTGCGACCTGACCGCCTACTCCAAGACTCTGGCCCAGCTGGCGGATCGTTACGTGCGGTTGAAAGGCGCAGCCCTGACCCTCACGGCCCCCCCCAACGCCTTGCCCGTCTCCATGGGCGCCCTGCAGGTGCTCATGAGCGGTTACAGGGCGCTGCAATGGGCGGTAGGTACGGGCACCAAAGAAGGAGTGCTGCGTGTCGACCTTGCAGGCGGAACAGATTTTCATGTCCTGACCATTTGTCCCCCGGACGGGGTGAGTCCTGATCCGGACGGAGTCACCGCCTTGGGGGCGATGCTTGCGCCGGGTCGCGTGGAGTGGGACGGCAGTCGGCTGCGGCTCTTTTTTCCCGTTCAGTCTTGAGTTCACAATCGCGGTAGGAGCACATGGACGAACCCAGCATTTTGCTCATCGATGACGAAGAAGCTTTCGTGACCACGCTGCAAGAGCGGCTTGAAATGCGTGGATTCCCGGCCAGAGTGGCCCTTGACGGTCAAAGCGGACTGGACTTGATCGCCGAGGAACCACCCGACGTGATCGTGCTCGACCTGCGCATGCCGGGAATAAGCGGCGTGGAGGTGTTGCGCCGCATTCGCAAGCAGTGGCCCGGCCTCCCCGTGATCATGCTCAGTGGGCATGGCTCGGACATGGACTTTGAGACCTGCGTTCATCTCGGGGCGGCGATGTACCACAAAAAACCATTGGATATCAATACTTTAATAGAAAGTGTCAGAGCCGTAACCCAAGGCAACCAACATCCCCAGCGGTAAATCGATATGGTACGAGTCCTGGTCGTTGATGACGAACGCGATTTCACGAACCTGCTCTCCGAGCGGCTGCGCACGCGCGGCATGGAGGTCCGGACAGCGTATGACGGGCAGGGAGCCTTGGCGGTCGCGAAGGTCTTTGCACCGGAGGTCGTGGTCCTCGACATCACCATGCCGGGCATGAGCGGACTTGAAACCATGGACGCCCTGCGGGCCGAAAAACCCGCCCCGGAAGTGATCCTGCTCACGGCCGACACCACCCTGGGCACGGCTGTGGCCGGCATGAAAGGCGGCGCCAGGGATTACCTGACCAAGCCGACGGACATAAACGTCCTCGTTGCGGCCATCGGAGAAGCCGAAGGACGGCGGATGGAAAACATGTCCAGGCAGCGCATGGCCGAAACGGCCAAGCTTGCCGCCATGGGGGAACTGGCCACGGGCGTGGCCCACGAGATCAACAACCCGTTGCAGGTCATGCTCAATGAAGCGGGCTGGATCGAGGAAATCCTGGATGAAGCGGTTTTTGAGAACAACAGCCGCGAGCAGATTCTCGAATCCATAGACCTGATCAGACGCCAGGGCCTGCGCTGCAAGGCCATCACCTCCAAGCTGCTGACCTTAAGGTGCGCCTTGGACGCAAAAGGAGCGACCGCGAGCCCCCCCGGACTGGCGCAGGATGTTCTCGATGCACGCAGGAACCGGATCGAGCAAATGGACGTCAGGGTCGAACAGCTCTGGCCGGAATCGCTGCAAGAAATCCGGCTGCCGGATTCGGAGTGGAACCAGGTATTGGGCAACCTCGTCGACAATGCCTTGGACGCACTCGAATCCACACCCGCCAAAGAGCGATTGCTGCGTTTGCAGGGCAGCATCGAAGACGCCCGGCTGCGGATTTCGGTCCAGGATACGGGCTGCGGCATGGAAGAGCATCTGCTGACACGAATTTTCGAACCCTTTTTTTCCACCAAGGAGGTGGGCAAGGGGATTGGACTGGGGCTGGCTATTTGTCACGGCATCATCGAGGCCATGGGAGGGAGCATATCCGTGCGCAGCACACCTGGGCATGGCTCTACCTTCACCATGACGGTGCCCATGGCCGTGCATGCACACAACGAACATAACGGGCCGGAAGAACCGGCATCTGCCAAGGAGGAATGAACATGAACAAGATGAAGCTTCTGATCGTGGACGACGAGAAGGATCTCTGCCGCATTCTCGCCGATCGCCTGAATATCCTGTATGGCGTGTCTCCGGATGTGGCCCACACAGGTGACGACGCCCTGGAGATGGTCAAGAAGAAGAGCTACGATGTCGTGGTTCTCGACATCGAGATGCCCGGCATTGACGGCATCGAAACGCTCAAACAGATAAAGGCCATCAACTCCAAGATCCAGGTCGTCCTCTTCACCGGTCACGGCAGCGAAGAGACCCGCCGCCTGGCCGAAGTCATGGGCGCCTTCAGCTATGTCGACAAGATCGACGGCCTGCCCAAGCTCGCCCCCATGATCGAGGGCGCCTTCCGTCTGCGCAAGGTGCTCGAAGACACCTACGCCGACGCGGCCATGAACGAATACAACTAGACACGAAAAAGGGGGAGCGCGATTGCTCGCACTCCCCCCTTCAAATTTTCATCCGGCCTTTTTTCAGCCCATTCCGTAAAGCACGCAAAGCAGATTCATGGCCTTGGCCCCGTCATCCCACTTGGGGTTCCCGGGCACGGCGCAAAGCACTCCGAGTCCTTCGCTGTCCTCGTGAAAATCTTCCTCGCCCATGTCTGTTATGACCACGGTGTTGAGCATGGCGTTGACGCGCAGCAAATCCATCACAAAGGCCTTGTAGTCCATCCCGGGCGTCAGGGCATCGACCACGACAAGCTGCCAGGGCGGGGTCTTTGCACGGCTCAGTACATCTTCCGCGCTTTTCGCCCACTCGACATCGCCCCCCAGTCCCTGCGCAAAATCGTGCAGAGCTTCGTTCCGATCGGTGACAATGACCACCTGCATGACGTTCTCCTTCAAAGTTGCTTGAGAAAAAGGCCAGACGATCTCCATCGGCGAAATCGTCCGGCCAGGAGGATGGCTATTGACCGCCGCCGCAGGTGTATTCCTGGGTAAAGGGCACCAACGCGCCCTTCAGGAGCGCGTCCACGGCCGTTCCGACACTCGGTGCGCCGGCGCCGTAAAAAACCTGGATGCCGACCTGGTTGAAACCCATCAGCGGACGCATGCCCATGCCGCCGGCAATGAGCAGGTTCACTCCGTTGCTGGCCAGATGATTGACGGGGGCCATGCAGCCGCCCTGGGCATGGGGGACGTTGGGAAGGGTGCTGACCTGAGCCACGGAACCGCCCTCGACGTCGATGATGGTGTACAGGTCGCAATGCCCGAAATGAGCGCCGACTTCTGCTTCAAGTCCGCCCGGGAGCGCCGAAGGGACTGCAATTCTTACTTTTTCCATGAACGTGATTCTCCTTGTTCGATAAACTTATGAATGCAAAAGATCCGTGATCGTCCGCCACGCCTGCCGAACCTGCGTGGCAATGGCGCTGTCTTCGCCCTCGGTAATGGCCTGCCTTCGGACCATGGCCTCGGTGACCGCCGTGTCATGAGGCAGCAGCGCAGCCAGGGTGTAGCCCTTTTCCTTGCACAGCGCACCAATTCGACTTGTTTGCTCTGGATTGAGGTCATGCTTGTTGACCACGACCGCGACCCTGGTGCGAAAATGATCACACAGGCTGGCCACCCGCTCCAGATCGTGCACTCCTGACGGGGTGGGTTCGGTCACGACCACGGCCAGATCCGTCTGCGAAAGGGAAGCGATGACCGGACAACCAATGCCCGGCGCGCCGTCGCACAGGATGAGCTCAAGGCCACGCTCTTCGGCGAGCACGCGGGCCTCCTTCTTCAGGCGCGAAACCAGAAGCCCCGAATTCTCCTGCCCTGGGAAAAGCTGCGCATGCACCATCGGACCGAAACGGGTCTCGCTCATGTAATGCTGCCCGCAGTGACGGGGGGGGAAATCTATGGCCTGCTCCGGGCAGAAAGCCACGCAGACCTTGCAGCCCTCGCAGCGCAGCGGGGCGATGCGGTACACGTCGCCGTCCTGATCGATGGCATCGTACCGGCACATGGATGCGCACAGGCCGCAGCCCGAGCACTTTTCCGGATCGATGATGGCCTCGTGTCCGGAAATGAAGGCCTCGTCGCGAACGACGGAGGGATCCAGCAGAAGATGCAGATCCGGCGCGTCCACGTCCAGGTCGCAGATCACCTTGCTCTCGGCCAAATGAGCGAACGCCGCTGTCAGCGAGGTCTTGCCGGTGCCGCCCTTGCCGCTGATCACAACTACCTCACGCATGTCGGGCCTCCTTGGCCATACGCCGCAAGTCCTGGCCCAGCTTGGTAAACAGTTCGCCCAGGACCTCATCCATTTCGGCCAGGATCATCCCCTTGGAGTAATGCTCCGCGATGTCGCGGCGGTAGGGAATTTCGGCCAGGATCGGCAGGTTTTGGGCCGTGCAGAATTCGTAGACACGGTTGTCTCCCAGACCAGCCCGGTTAATGACTGCGGCGATGGGCTTGCCGTAGGGGGAAAACGCCTCGAAGGCCAATTTGAAATCGTGGAAGCCGAACGGCGTGGGCTCGGTGACCAGCACGATGACATCGCTGTCGGCCACGGCGCTCATGGCCGGGCAACTCACGCCGGGAGGGGCGTCGACGAGCACATCCAGGGACCGCTCCGCGCTCTCGGCCCTCATGCATGAGCGCACGTGCCGCATGAGAGGGGGGCTCATGGCCTCGCCGACACGAAGCCGCCCGGTCAGGCACGGCAGCGTGCCCCGGGCAACACCGCGTTCCATGACACCAAGCTCGCGCGTTCCCGCACTTATGGCGCCTTCGGGACAGATGGCCATGCATCCGCCGCAACCGTGACACATCTCCGGAAAGGTCATGATGGCCTTGCCCATGACCGCGATGGCCTTGAACTGGCACAGCTCGGCGCACTTGCGGCAATACGTGCACTTGCTCTCATCCACTTCGGGCACTTCGATGGTCACGACCTCGGTGTCCGTGACTTCGGGTTTCAAGAACAGGTGGAGATTTGGTTCTTCCACATCCAGATCAACGGCCACAAGGGGCCGAGACCAGGAAACGGCCAGAGAGGCCGTGACCGTGGTCTTGCCCGTCCCGCCCTTTCCGCTGGCAACCGAAACGATCATGATGACACCCTATCTGTTTGGAGAGTCGGTGAATTCAACCTTGCCGGCCTTGAATGCTTCCACCGCGTCGGCCACGGTGCCGCCGCTCATGTTGTGGCCGATCTTGACGCCGCCGCCCTTCAGCGCCGCAAAAGCCTTGGGGCCGACGCTGCCGGTCAGAAGCACCGAGGCACCGGCGTTGATGATGTTTTCCGCAGCCTGGATTCCGGCCCCGTGAGACAGGGTCTGGGAACCGCCGTTGTCGATGTACTTGGACTCCATGGTCTCAAGATCGACGACGACGAATCCCGCCGCACGGCCAAAACGCGGATCAACGCGATCCGTCATGTTCGGGCCTTCACTGGTAATGGCTATCTTGGTCATGCTAAGCTCCTTCTTGCGGGCCGCCACACGGTCCGGATTCAGTTGAAAACACGGCATCTGGGCATCATGGGCGATGTGCAGAGCCAACCCATCCACGAGCGCCTTGGCCACGACGCGACGGGCATCTCCAAGGATTCGGCCGAAAGTGTGCCGGGAGACATGCATGCGCTCGGCGCCTTCCTCCATGCCCAGGCCCTCGTAGTCGGACAGGCGCAGGGCTTCAAAACCATCCATGGACAGATAGACTTCCGTCAGTTCGCGCAGGGGAATTCCCTGTGGCTTGAAAAACGACGCCTTGGGGCATCCTTCGATGCGGCGGCATTTCCTTGGTCGTGGCATGGCACCTCCGTTTTGCTCAAATGAGCGTTTATTCCTCGGATTTCACGGTGTCAATCCCCGGCGAAGCCGGAGCCTTTTCGTCGGTCAGGCAGGATCCGTCGCGACGTAACCGCCCCTGTCCGGCTCCACCCTGACCGCCTCCGGCGCCGCAACCCGGGCGCCTTCCGCGACATCCGCCGCCCTGCCCGCCCTGGCCTGCTCCGCCCTGACCGCGTCCGCCCTGTCCTCTTCCACCGCCACCCTGTCCTGTCCGTCCTGGCATGATCGTTCTCCCTGCATTTGCCCCGCGCCTTTTGCGCAGATCTTGCCACGCTGACAACACGGAGTCGTTTCCTCAAAATCGGCGCCCGTCACGGTGTGCTCGCCGTCTATATCGATACGTATGACCCAGCCCCGCGAGAGAGCCCGCGCCGTCTGGGTCCGGGCCTCTCCCAGGATGCGACACAGCGTCGGCCTGGAGACCTGCATTCGCAAGGCTGCGTCCGCCTGACTCATACCCTCGCCGTCCACCAGCCGCATGGCCTCGAAACCATCGAGCCCGAGCACCACGCCGTGCAGCCGCCCCATGGGTATACCCACGGGCTTGAAAACCGTCACTTCGGGCACATCGGCCACAAATCTGCATTTTCTCCTGCGTCCCAAGCGTGTTCTCCTTATATTGAAATTATGTTCAAAATAATCCCGTCATGCGAACCTGTCAAGGCCCCTCTTGATAACTCCATGGCAACTTTTGTTTATGACGCAATTTAAGTTGCTACGCATCCTGTCGCGCATGGAGGCTCTTCATGCGGAGACAGCGTTTTTCTCGTCAATTTTTATTGCTCGCGCGCGAGCCCTGTTTCCCGGTTCGCGCTGTGCCGCCACCAAATCCACGCTGCGAATCCACGCACCTTAAAACACAACAATTCGATATTATGGTATTTTTTGAAAAAGAAACGACAAAGAGACCTTCTTGAGCCTGGACAGATGCATTGTGGCACGAACTTTTCTTAGCAAACACCGACACCATCACCCCGCGAAAAAGGAGCAACCATGTTTGTCGGCCTCAAAATGCTCAATAATTTCATAGCCATGCCACCGGATGCACTGGTCGAGGACGCGCAACGGCTCATGGACGAGCAGCAACTCTGGATGCTGTTCGTGGTCAAGGACGAAAAACTGGTCGGATACGTGCGCACCGAGGACATCAGCGCCGCCATGCCCTCGCTGGCCACGGGTCTGGACAAACACGAGATCAACTATCTTCTGTCCAAACTCACCGTCGGGCGAATCATGCGCACGGACATCACGCCCGTGACCCCCGAGACCGAAATCGAAACCGCCGCCATGCTCATGCACGCCAAGAACCTGGCCGGACTGGCCGTGGTCAATCAGGACGGCGACCTCATCGGCTACATCAACCGCACCATCATGCTCGAAGTGCTGGCCGAGGAAATGGGCTACGGCCAGGGCGGCTCGCGCATCGTCTTCGAGGTCGTGGACCGTCCCGGCGTGCTGCGCGAAGTCTCGGGCATCATCGACACCATGGGATATTCCATCATCTCCACCGGCACCTTCACGCACAGGGAACGGCGCGTGGTCGTGATCCGCGTGGACACGCCCAACCCGTCGTCCATCGCGGCCGCCCTGCAGAAAGCCGGCTACGACGTGGTCGGCCCCGAGGATTTCAAGCATGAATGGCAGTAGCGCCCTGCTCGAAATCAAGGAGGTCAGCCTGACCTTCAAGAATGTGGCCGCCCTTTCGCGGGTCTCGTGCTCCGTTCAAAAGGGCAGCATCACCTCTCTCATCGGGCCCAACGGCGCGGGCAAGACCAGCATGCTCAACTGCATCTCCGGCCGTTACACCCCGACCAAGGGCAAGATCAGCATGGACGGCCGGGAACTTTCCGGCGTGCCCGCGCACAAGCGCACGGGGTTCGGCCTGGCCCGGACCTTCCAGAACATCGCCCTCTTCAGGGGGCTCTCGGTCCTGGACAATCTCATGGTCGGCCGCCACTCCCGCCTGAACTACGGGCTGCTGGCCTCCATTTTCTACCTGGGCAAGGCCCGCGCCGAAGAGACCCGTCACCGTGAACGCGTGGAAGACATCATCGATTTCCTGAACCTCTCCGCCTACCGCCATCAGATAGCCGGACACCTGCCTTACGGAGTGCAGAAAAAAGTCGAACTCGGCCGCGCGCTGGCCGCCGAGCCCGAACTCCTGCTCCTGGACGAACCCATGGCGGGCATGAACCTGGAGGAAACCGAAGACATGGCCCGTTCCATCCTGGACATCAACGAGGAATGGGACGTGACCGTCTTTCTGGTGGAGCACGACATGGGCGTGGTCATGGACATCTCCGACCATGTCGTCGTGCTCGATTTCGGCCGCGTCCTGGCCAGCGGCACGCCAGAGGCAATCCAGAACAATCCCAAAGTCATCAGCGCCTACCTCGGCGACGATGACGGCCTGTATAAGGGACGCTGAATGACCGCTCCGTACGATACCACCCTGCCAAGCCTGCTCCTTGAAAACAGCCGCAAGCGCCCCGGCCGCACGGCCCTGCGCGAAAAGACCCTGGGCATCTGGAAACCCGTGACCTATGCCCAATACTGGGCCATCACCTCCGAGTTCGCCGCCGGTCTCAGGGCGCTGGGCCTTGGACGGGGAGACATCATCGTCATCATCGGCGACAACCGCCCGGAATGGCTCTGGGCCCAGTTGGCCATCCAGGGCCTCGGCGGGGTGTCCCTCGGACTGTACCAGGACTCGCCCGGCGAGGAGATCGGCTACGTCTTCGAGCTGTCCAAGGCCCGGCTGGTGGTGGCCGAGGATCAGGAGCAGGTCGACAAGATCCTGTCCATCCGGAACGATCTGCCGCTGCTGGAATACATCATCTACCACGATTCCAAGGGGCTGATCGGCTACGATGCGCCGGGGCTCAAGTCCTTCGACGACATCCGCGCGCTGGGTCAGGACCGCGCTCACGAATTCGAGCACTGGATCAAGGACGTCACCCCCGACGACACGGCGCTCATCGCCACCACCTCCGGCTCCACCGGACGGCCCAAGCTTGCCATGCTCTCGCACAGGAACCTTTTGTCCATGGCCTGGAACCTCGGACTGTCCGATCCCAAGCGCGCAGACGACGAGTTCGTGTCCTTCCTGCCCCTGGCATGGATGGGCGAACAGATGATGGCCGTGTCCTCGGCCCTCCTGTTCGGCTTTTGCGTCAACTTCCCCGAAGAACCCGACACGGTGCAGGAAAACATCCGCGAGATCGGGCCGCACCTTATCTTCTCGCCGCCGAGGGTCTGGGAGAACATGGCCGCCAAGGTCCGGGTGCGCATCATGGAGACAACCCGCTTCAAGCGCTTTCTCTTCAACATCTTCATGCCCGTCGGACTCAGGTACGCAGGAACCGTGCTGCGCGGCGAGACACCGTCCGCAGGCCTGCGCATGGCCAACAGGCTGGCCGACTGGGGGCTTTTCAGGGCCCTGCGCGACCGGCTCGGCTTCTCGCGCGTGCGTTCGGCGTCCACGGGCGGCGCGCCGCTTGGCCCCGACACCTTCACCTTTTTCCACGCCCTGGGCGTAAACCTGAAGCAGATCTACGGCCAGACCGAGATCGCAGGCATCTCCTGCATCCACCGCGACGGTGCGGTCAGCTTCGAATCCGTGGGCGAACCAATCGCCGAGACCGTGATCCGCATCTCCGAAGATGGCGAAATCCTGTCCAGAAGCGCGGCCGTGTTCAAAGGCTACCTCGGCAACGACGCCGCCACCGCCGAGACCGTCACCGACGGCTGGCTGCACTCCGGCGACGCCGGATTCTTCAAGGACAACGGCCAACTGGTCATCATCGACCGCCTCTCGGATGTCATGACCACAGACAAGGGCGTGCGCTTCTCCCCCCAGTTCATCGAAAACAAGCTCAAGTTCTCGACCTACGTGCAGGAAGCCGTGGTCCTCGGTCACCAGCGCGACTTCATCACCGCCATCATCTGCCTCGACGGCGACATCGCGGGCCGCTGGGCAGAATCCCGGGGCCTGACCTACACCACCTACCAGGATCTGGCGGCCAAACCCGAACTCTACGACCTGATCGAATCCGAAATCCAGGCCATCAATCCGTCTTTACAACCCGGGACCGAGGTCGCGCGCTTCGCCCTGCTCTTCAAGGAGCTCGACGCCGACGACGGCGAACTGACCCGCACGCGAAAAATCCGGCGCAAGGTCATCGGGGAGCGATACGCCGAGCTGATCCATGCGCTCTACGACGGCACGGACAACACGGACCTGTGCATCGCCATTACCTACCAGGACGGCTCGCACCGCGAGATGACGGGCGCCATCTGCATCCGCGACGTGAACGCGGGAGGAATGGCATGATGGAGACGAGAATGGAAACGGAACTGTACGGAAGATGGATCCCCGCCTTCGCGGGGATGACTCGGTGGATTGTCCGTGAACCGCGCTCACTGGTTCCGGAGTCGGCATGTCCGCCTTGCGTCGATGTCATTCCCGCGAAGGCGGGAATCCATGCCTTTCACGCATTCCAGAGACTCTGGAACGAAAACGCCGACGGCAACAACCCATACGGAAGATGGATCCCCGCCTTCGCGGGGATGACTCGGGGGATTGTCCGTGAACCGCGCTCACTGGTTCCGGAGTCGGCATGCCCGCCTTGCGTCGATGTCATTCCCGCGAAGGCGGGAATCCATGCCTTTCACGCATTCCAGAGACTCTGGAACGAAAACGCCGCCGACGGCAACAACCCATAAGGTCATTTATGGAATACTACCTCCAACTCATCATAAACGGCCTGGTGGTCGGCTCCATCTACAGTCTGGTGGCGCTGGGCTTTGTCATCATTTTCAAGGCCACCAAGGTCGTCAACTTCGCCCAGGGCGAGCTGGTCATGGTCGGCGCATACTTCTGCTTCGCCCTGACCGTGCAGTACCAACTGCCGTTTCTGGTCTCATTCCTTCTGACGCTGGTCTTTTCCGTCATCCTGGCCATTCTCGTGGAACGCCTCATCCTGCGGCCGCTCATCGGCGAGCCCATCATTTCCGTCATCATGGTCACCATCGGGCTCTCGTCCATGCTCAAATCCTTCGTGCAGATGGTCTGGGGCACGCAGATCCAGGTCTTTCCGCCCATCCTGCCGCAAGAGCCGTACATGCTCCTCGGGCTGCCCATCGCGCCGGTCTACGTAGCGGCGTTTGGGCTCTCCCTGCTACTCTTCGGGGTCTTCAGCCTCTTCTTCAAATATTCGTCCCTGGGCATCGCCATGCGCGCCACTGCTTTTGACCAGCAGGCCGCCCAGTCCATGGGCATCGGCATCAAATCCATCTTCGCCCTGTCCTGGTGCATCGCGGCCGTGGTTTCGAGCATCGGCGGCATCATCCTCGGCAACATCAATGGCATAAACGCCCAACTCGGCCAGCTCGGCCTCAAGGTCTTCCCCGCCGTGATCCTGGGCGGGCTGGACAGCCTGCTCGGCGCAGCCCTGGGCGGACTCATCATCGGGGTGCTTGAAAACATCTGCGAGGGCGCGGCCAAGGACCTCTTCGGACTCGGCGGATTCAAGGAGGTGGCCTCCTTTGTGATTCTGGTCATCATCCTCATGATCAAGCCTTACGGACTTTTCGGAACCAAGGAGATTGAACGGGTATGAGCATGCAAAAATGCGGACTTTTCTACACCACCTACGCCCGTGAGGACGGCCTCTTCCCCTCGAAGTTTCAGAAGATCTGCCTGGCCCTTTTCTTCGCGGTCCTGCTGGTGTGCCCGCAGTTTCTGGACTCCTATGTCATGTCCATCCTGAACCTGATCCTCATCGCGGTCATCGGGGCGGTGTCCCTGAACCTTTTGACCGGCGTCTGCGGCCAGATGTCGTTGGGGCACGGGGCGTTCGTCGGAGTGGGGGCCTACGGCGCGGCGGTGCTTTCAAACATGGGCGTGCCTTTTTTCCTGGCCCTGCTGGGCGGAGGCGCGGTGGCCGCCATGGTGGGCATGATCTTCGGCATCCCGTCGCTGCGCCTCAAGGGAATCTATCTGGCCATCTCCACCCTGGCCGCGCAGCTCATCCTGGAATACGTCTTCCTGCATGCCGGGAGCGTCACAGGCGGGGCCAACGGCCTACCCGTCGATGCGCCCGAGATCATGGGCTATTCCTTCGACACCGATTCCAAGATCTTCTACCTCATCCTGCTGGTCACCGTGCTGTGCGTCCTGGTCGTGACCAACGTTATCCGCACCCGCCCCGGGCGGGCCTTCGTGGCCATCCGCGACTACCACCAGTCCGCCGAGAACGTGGGCGTGAACCTTTTCGCCTTCAAGCTGCAGGCCTTTGGGCTGAGCTCATTCCTGGCCGGCATCGCGGGGGGCCTGTGGGCCCACTACACCATGTACATCACCCCGGAGCAGTTCTCCATGGGGCTGTCCATCAGCTACCTGGCCATGATCATCATCGGCGGGATGGGATCCGTCCTTGGTTCCATATTCGGGGCCATCTTCATCACCCTGCTACCGGAGATGCTCAATCTGCTGACCACGTCCCTGGGGGGCATCGCCCCGGACCTGAGCGCCATCATCGTGCCCATGAAGGAAGGGGTCTTCGGACTCATGCTGGTGCTCTTCCTCATCTTCGAACCCGAAGGACTGGCCCGCAAATGGAGGCTGACCAAGGCCTACTGGAAACTCTACCCCTTTGCATACTAACGGCCCGGCCCTCTTGCGCCGGGGAAACCTTTTGCCGCATCCGGAGACACCATGAAAAAACTTCTTGCCCTGACCATCCTGGCCCTGGTCGCCAGCATCGGCACGGCCTCGGCCGCCTACAAGGTGGGCCTCCTGTCCGACCTGACCGGTCCCACCTCCAGCGTGGGCGGACCCTACGCAGACGGCATCAAGGCCTATGTAGGGTGGCTGAACGACAACGGCGGCATAGACGGCGAACCCGTGGAACTCATCCAGGTCGACTACGCCTACAACGTGCAGCAGGCCCTGGCCGCCTACAAGCGTTTCACCTCCAGCGGCATCGTGGCCATGCAGGGATGGGGCACGGGCGACACCGAAGCCCTGGTCAAGTTCGTAGCCAAGGACAAGATCCCGGTCTTCTCGGCCTCCTACTCCGCGCATCTGATGGACCCGGCCAAGGCGCCCTACAATTTCACCGCCGCGCCGGATTACTCCACCCAGGGCCGGGCCGGACTCAAATATCTGCGCGAGACCTGGAAGGAAGAGCGCGCCCCCAAGCTGGCCTTCGTCTTCCCGGACAATCCCTACGGATCGGTGCCCATCCCGGCCATGAAGGAATATGCCGCCGAACTGGGTTTTGAGATCGTGGGACAGGAAAACGTGGACCTCAAAGCCATCGACGCAACCCCGCAGCTTTTGAGCCTCAAGAAGGTCGGCCCCGACTTCGTCTGGACCGGCGGAACCACCCCCTCCACGGCCGTGATCGTGAAAGATGCCCAGAAGCTCGGCATGACCTGCACCTTCCTGACCAATATCTGGAGCAGCGACGAGAACATCTTCAAGCTGGGCGGCGAAGCGGCCAACGGGCACTACGGGCTTCAGGGCGGAGTCATTTACGGCCAGGACGTGCCGGGCATGGCCCTG
This sequence comes from Desulfomicrobium apsheronum, assembly GCF_900114115.1. NCBI lineage: Bacteria > Pseudomonadati > Thermodesulfobacteriota > Desulfovibrionia > Desulfovibrionales > Desulfomicrobiaceae > Desulfomicrobium > Desulfomicrobium apsheronum. The sequence continues at coordinate 40,864 of NZ_FORX01000010.1, forward strand.
ATCCGCGAACTGACCAAGGATGAGCCGCAGATGACCCACTACGTCCGCGGATTCGTGTCCGCCATGGTCATGTGCGAGGGCATGAAGATGGCCAAGGCCAAAGGCGAGGTGACGGGCGAGAGCATCAAGGACGCGCTCGAAACCATGCGCGATTTCGATCCTGAGGGGCTCGCTCCGGCCATCAGCTACTTCGCCGATGACCACCGTCCGAACCTTTCGGTGAACATCACCGCCTTCAAGGACGGCAAGCTCGAATTCGTCAAGACCGAAACCCTGGAGCGCAAGAAGGAATGGCTCGGCCATTAGACGCGAATTGTGGAGGCGGAGCGCCAAGCCGTTCCCGCCTCCACAATCACGCGGACGGCTCTTTTCAATCAACAGCAACTTCTTGAGAACAAAGCATGAACATCCTCCAAGTGATGAACCTGGAAGTGGTCTACAACGATGTGGTCCTGGTTTTGAAAGGCCTGTCCCTGGACGTGACCACGGGCAGCATCACCACCCTCCTGGGCGCCAACGGGGCGGGCAAGTCCACGACGCTCAAGGCCATTTCCGGCCTGCTGGCCGGAGAGAACGGCAAGGTCACCTCCGGGTCCATCATGTACGACGGCACGGAGACGGTCCGTCTTGTGCCGGAGAAACTGGTCCGGGCCGGAGTTTTTCAGGTCATGGAAGGACGGCGCATCTTCGAGGACCTGACCGTGGAGGAAAATCTGCGCTGCGGCGGGTACACGCAACCCGCGCGCCTTTTTGCCCACAACTCCGAAAAGGTGTACGCGTATTTCCCAAGACTCAAAGAACGCCGCCATCAGCTGGCGGGCTACATGTCCGGCGGCGAGCAGCAGATGCTGGCCATCGGGCGGGCGGTCATGGCCAGTCCCAAGCTGCTGCTCCTCGACGAACCGTCCCTGGGGCTGGCGCCGCTTCTGGTGGAGGAAATTTTCGAGATCGTGGGCAAGATCAACAAGACCGAAGGCGTGAGCGTGCTGCTGGTGGAGCAGAACGCGCGCATGGCCCTGTCCCTGGCCGATTATGGCTACATCATGGAGAACGGGCGCATCGTCATGGACGGCAAGGGCGAAGAGTTGCTGCGCAACCCGGATGTGCAGGAGTTCTATCTTGGTCTCGGACATGGCGGGGAAAAACGCAGCTATCGCGACATCAAACATTACAGACGCAGAAAACGCTGGCTCGGATGAAGACATCGCGCTCAGGGCCGTTCCCGTGCAGTGACTTCACCCCAACGACCCCAGCCATCTGAAAACATCTCCAAACATCTCCAAACCTCTATTGATCGGAGCGTTCATGGACAGGACAAAGGGCTACTATCACGATCTGGAAACCGACTCCCAATCCATAAGGACAAGCAAGCAATGCAACGCCATTCAGGATATGGTGAAAAAGGCGTTGTCCTTTGATGGGGAGTTTCGTGAACGGCTCGCATCGGCGGGCGTCGTGGCGGATGAAATCCGTTCCCTGGACGATTTCACGTCCATCCCCGTGTTGCGCAAAAAGGACCTGTCCCGGCTACAGCGCGAGAAGGGGCTGGCCTGGTTTCTGCCCGGAGTCCCGGGAACTCTGGCGCGCATCTATCAGTCTCCCGGTCCCATCTACGACCCCGAAGGCCGGGGGCCGGACTACTGGGGCTGGACCGAGGCTTTTCATGCCGCCGGCTTTCGCTCCGGCGATCTGGCGCAGATGACCTTCAGCTACCATCTCACCCCTGCCGGACTGATGCTCGAAGAGCCCCTGCGCGCCCTCGGTTGCGCCGTGATCCCGGCCGGACCGGGAAACTCCTCCGTGCAGTTGCAGCTCATGCAGGAATTACCCGTAACGGCCTTCGTGGGCATGACCAGTTTTCTCAAGACCCTGGGCGAAAAGGCCAGGGACAAGGGGCTCGACCCGAAAAGGGATTTCGGGCTGCGGGTCGCCTTCGTGGCCGCGGAACGCCTGCCGGAAAGCCTGCGCACGGAAGTGCAGGACATGTTCGGCATGATCATCCGTCAGGGCTACGGCACGGCCGACGTGGGCTGCATCGCCTACGAGTGCCCGGAGCTTGGCGGCATGCACCTCTCAAGCCGCTGTTTCGTCGAGATCTGCGATCCGGCCACGGGGCGGCCAGTGCCCACGGGAGAGGTCGGCGAAGTGGTGGTCACGCCGTTCACCCCGGACTATCCCCTGATCCGTCTGGCCACCGGAGACCTTTCGCGCCTCGATGACTCCGACTGCCCCTGCGGCCGCACGGCGCCGAAGCTGCAAGGCATTCTGGGACGGGTGGACGACACCGCCAAGGTTCGCGGACAGTTCGTCTATACCGCCCAGGTCGCGCAGGCCTTGAGCCGTTTTCCGCAGGTCCTGCGTCATCAGGTGGTGGTGAACAACGACGGCGGCAAGGAAACCCTGACCCTGCGCATCGAAACCAATGGCCCGGCGGACCACGGCGCCATCGCCGCGGGTTTTCAGGAAGTGATCAAGCTGCGGCCGGTCGTGGTCACCCTCGGCCTGGGGGAAACCATCCCGGAAGGCGCCCCGGCCCTTGTTGACGAACGCACATACGATTAGGAAACAGACATGACGAAATTCCCATCCTATCCCGTCCTGCTCGTCGATGATGAGGACACGTGGCTGCGGTCCTTTTCCCTGGCGCTCAAATCCCACGGAATCGACAACATCATCTGCTGCAACGACAGCACCACGGTGCCCGAAATCCTGGCCAAGACCGAAATCGAGGTCATGGCCGTGGATCTGGCCATGCCCGGCATGTCCGGACAGGACCTCATCGACAGCGTGTCCGCGACCAATCCGGACATTCCCATCCTGGTCATCACCGGCATGAGCCAAGTGGAGACGGCGGTGCAATGCATCAAGCGCGGTGCCTTCGACTTTTTCGTCAAGACCAACGACAAGAGCAGCCTTGTCTCCGGCATCAGGCACGCCATCGAAATCCGCGAACTCAAGCGCGAAAACAGCAGCCTGCGCACCCGCTTCCTGCAGGACACCCTGGAGCACCCCGAGACCTTTGCGCCCATCGTGACCTGCTCCAAGGCCATGCGCTCCATCTTCCAGTACATCGAGGCCATCGCGCGCAGCACCCAGCCCGTGCTCATCACCGGCGAATCCGGGGTCGGCAAGGAACTGGTGGCCAAGGTCATTCACGATTTGAGCGGACGACAGGGCGAATTCGTGCCCGTCAACGTGGCCGGCCTCGATGACAACATCTTTGCCGACGCCCTGTTCGGGCACAAGAAGGGAGCCTTCACCGGCGCCGACAGAGCCCGCCCCGGCCTGGTGGAAAACGCCAAGGCTGGCACCCTTTTTCTGGACGAGATCGGCGACCTCCCCCAGGCCTCGCAGGTCAAACTGCTGCGTCTGGTGCAGGAACGCGAATACCTGCCCATCGGCTCCGACGTGACCCGCAAGACCGATGCCCGCATCATCGCGGCCACCAACGTGGACCCCGGCGTCATGGCCGAGGCGGAACGCTTCCGGTCCGACCTGTACTACCGCCTGCGCGCCCATCACGTGCACCTGCCCCCCTTGCGCGAGCGCCGCGAGGACCTGCCCCTCCTGATCGACCACTTCATGCGCCAGGGCTGCCAGCAGCGCAAACGCCCCGCAGTGCCGGTCGAGCTTCTGAACCTGCTCGCAAGCTACGACTTTCCGGGCAACATACGCGAACTGCGATTCCTGATTCTGGACGCCCTGAGCTGCTCCGGAGACGACGAACTGAACCTGGACCGCATCAAGGCGCATGTGCGCAAGAACCCCGCCGCATCGCGCAAGGTCCTGCCCGGGGAAGGCACGCGCCTGCAATTCGGCCCGGAACTGCCGACCCTGAAGCATGTCTGCGCCGAACTCGTGCGCGAGGCCATGCGCCGCACCGGAAACAATCAGGCCCTGGCCGCGAGCATGCTGGGAGTATCCCGGCAGGCGCTCAACAAGCGCCTCAACAAGCTGCGCCAGATGGAGGGCCCTGAAGAGTGAACGCCGGCCGGGAAGATCTGCTGCAGAGGCTGCGCGAGCTGGAACGCTCCAACCGCCAGCTCACCCGCGAAGTGCAGGACCTGCGCGCCCTGATCGACACGCCGCTCAATGTCATGCTTTTTTCCCTCGACCTGAACTACAATTACATCACCTTCAACCAGGCCCACCGGGAATTCGTCAAACACAACTGGAACCTCGACATCCACCCCGGCATGCACGTTTTCGATGTCCTGAACGAGCCCGATGAGCGCGTAACCTCCCGCCGCAATTTCGACCGCGTCCTGGCGGGCGAATCCTACATCCTGCGGCGCAAGTACAGAAAACCCAAAGGGGAGATCGGCTTCTACCAGAACACCTACGTGCCCTTGCAGCGCGGAGGGGAAATTCTCGGGGCCGTGGTCTTTGCCCACGACATCACCGAATGGAGCGAGCGCGAAGAGGAAGGCAAGAAATACCGCGCCATTTTCGAAAAGGCCCTGGAGGGCATCTACCGTTCCACGTCCAAGGGACGATTCATCGAAGCCAACCGGGAAATGGCCCGCATCCTTGGCTACGACTCACCTCAGGATCTCATGTCCACGATCACCAACATCAGCCGCCAGCTCTACTGCGACCCCGACGACAGGGAGCTGGTCTTCTCCATCCTGCGCCGCGACGGAGTGCTCAAGGATTTCGAGACCCGCATGCGTCGCAAGGACGGCAGTGAAATCTGGGTGGAATTCAACGCCCGGATCGAAAAGGACGATCAGGAACGCACGGTGTTCATCGAGGGCAAGCTGACGGACATCACCACCCGCAAGGAAGCGGAGTACAAGGCCCAGCTGCGTGGACAGAAGATGATCCAGGCGGACAAGATGGCATCCCTTGGCGTGCTGGTGGCCGGAGTGGCCCATGAAATCAACAACCCCAACAGCTTTCTGACGCTGAACCTGCCGCTCCTGCGCGACGTCTGGGCCGACGCCCTGCACGTGCTGGACGAATACCAGGAAGAACATGGGGATTTCGTGCTCGGCGGACTCGAATATTCGGAACTCAGGCAGCAGATGCCGCTGCTGCTGCAGGGCATGGTGGACGGGTCGGAGCGGATCAAGGATATCGTTTCAAGGCTCAAGGACTATTCCCGCCAACGTCCCGAAGGGGAACGCGAGACGACCGACGTGAACAGCGTCGTGGCCGGAGCCCTGGCCTTCGTGCGCCAGAAACTGAAAACCGCGGCCCCGGGCTATCTCGTCAGGCTGGGGGCGGAGCCCGTTCTGGTGGAAGCCGACCTGCAGCGCCTCATCCAGGTGCTCATCAATCTGCTGGTCAACGCCTGCGAAGCCGTGCCCGCCTCAGGCGGCGAGATCACGTTGCAGGTCCTGTCCAGATACGGGGAGGACAAGGCCTGGGCCGGAGTGGAAGTGCGCGACAACGGCTGCGGCATCCTCCCCCACGATCTCAAATACATTCAGGACCCGTTCTTCACCACCAAACGGGAACTGGGCGGAACGGGACTTGGCCTGTCCATCTCCTCGGCCATCATGCACGACCATGGCGGCCGCCTGGAATTCTCATCCCCGCCCGGCCAGGGCACCTGCGTACGCATGCTCCTGCCCATGATGCGGTGATGCGGTGATGCGGTGAATAGTGAATAGTGAATAGTGTGCGGAAAAAACATGTTACGAGCAAGGACTTACCCTCACTGCCTTCCATTCACCATTCACCAATCACCATTCACTATTCATTCTTCTCTATCATCCGCTCCTTCACGATGGCGCTGTCCATGGCGAAGTCGATGATCCCGGATACAAGGTAGCCAAGGGCCACAAGCACAAGCAACGCAATCACAAGCTTCACGGTCTGCCGGGGCTGTTTCCAGAACAGGAACACGACGACCGCGCCCACTCCCAACCCGATCAGCGGATTGGACATGATCCAGGCCCAAATCCCCATGATGAATGCGTGCATGCGCGCCTCCGGTTATTTTTTCATGTTCACGAACTGCAAGGGCAACTCGAACTCGGATCCTCTCAAGAGCGCCATGACCTCCTGCAGATCGTCGATCTTCTTGCCGGAGACCCGCACCTGTTCGTCCTGGATGGCGGCCTGGACCTTGAGCTTGCTGTCCTTGATCAGCTTGACCAGCTTGCGGGCGGCATCCTTGTCTATGCCATCGTGCAGCTTGATTTCCTGCTTGAGCTGACCACGGGAGGTGTTTTCAGACTCCCCGAACTCCAGGGCCTTGGGGTCGACCTTGCGGCGCACGAAATGCGAGATGAGCATCTCCCGTATGGCCCGTATCTTCATCTCGTCTCCGGTTACCAGAGAGAGGGTTTTCGTCTTGCGATTGAACTCCATTTCCGTGATCACGCCCTTGAAGTCGTACCGGGTCTCGACTTCCTTACGCACATTGTTCACCGCATTATCAACTTCCTGCAAATCGATTTCATTCACAATATCAAAAGATGGCATTGATCCTCCTTTTGGTCTCGCCTTCTCTCACAACATGCACGCATGCTGACCTCAAATCCCCATCGTCGTCAAGCTTCCCAGACAGATGTATTTCCCTGGCAAGAAAATCGAGACCCCGAAAACCCACATATTTCCTCAAAGGATTCAGACACGTTCACAATGATCCTCCCGGCAATCAGGAACAGACATAACAGATTGTCAACAAAGCATTTGACATTCCATCATTCTCTACTATGAAGTAAGCTACTTTGTCTGACGGATTACAGCGTTATCAATGACCCTATTATAGCTATGGAGTAAACATGGAAGATTATCTGAAGCAAGCAATCGAAATCGTGAAGGCCCAGGCTTCTGTCCGCAACATGAACGAAGACGAAATCACCTCGATGATCCGCGCCCTGACGCAGAGCATTCGTGGCGTCGCCGAAGGCGTTGTCCCCGTTGTCGACACCGAGCCCGCCGTGGATCCCAAGAACGCAATCCGTGAAAAGAGCGTCATCTGCTGCGAATGCGGCAAGTCCTTCAAGGTTCTGACCAAGCGCCACCTGGCCACCCACGGTCTGACCCCCGAAGAGTACCGTGAAAAGTACGGCTACAAGAAGGGCACCTCGCTGGTCGCCAAGTCCCTGGCTCGCGACCGCCGCAAGACCATGCAGGGCATGAAGCTCTGGGAAAAGCGCAAGAAGGCCGTCAAGACCCCGGCATAAATGCAAGAAACCCTCATTATGAGGGTTTTTTTACGCCCATGGACAAAGATTGCCAAGCAGGACAGGCATGGCTGAAACAATCACCATGCCCGCTTTTTGATTTAAAATCACTGAACTTTCTTTCCCAGAAGCCCCAGCCTTCACCCCCTGATTTCGAACCAGACCACAGCCCCCCGCCCGCGCTGCCCCGGGTTGATGCGCTTCAGGGCCTCGACCTTTGGGAATTTCTCCCAAAAACCGGGAATAATACCCAGTTCATCATCCCAAAATGACCAGGAAAATGGGATGCGATCCTATCGACACGACCGCGCTCCAAACATAGATAATCTATTGAATTTCTCCATGCTCCACCATTGACCGCCTGCTCGAAACGCGTGCCGATGCGTAGCGCCACCACGGATTCCCTACCCGGTTCTCTGGTGGCGACGTGCGTTTTGGAGAAACACAATACTCAAATTTGCATACGGGAGACGAAAACGATGATCCAATGGCCCAAAAGCAACGATGTTCTCGGCACCACCAATCGCGGTAACCCGGCCGAATCCGGCCTGTGCACGTTATGCCGCTCGGACTGTGCCGGAAAGTGCGAAACTTGGATGTCCTGCCTCAAGGGCAGGCACATGCTCTATCCCCGGGATTTCGGATCCGTCACCGCCGGCAGCGCGAACACCTGTCATGTCGGCGTGAGCTACAATTCTCTGCGCATCCAGGGCTTCAGCTACGGCGCCCAGGGCGTCGCCGCCGGGCGCACCACCAATCCCGATGACTGTCTCTTCACCAACGTCTCCCTGGAAACGTCCTTCGGCGCTACGGAAAAGACCAAGGTGCGCATGCCGCTCATGACCGGCGCCCTGGGTTCCACGTTCATCGCCGCCAAATACTGGGACTCCTTTGCCGCCGGTTGCGCGCTGATCGGCATCCCGATCGTGGTCGGTGAAAACGTCGTCGGCGTGGACCGCGCCTCCAGCATGTCCGGCGGCCGCATCGAGAAATCCCCCGAACTGGACCGCCGCATCGAGATCTACAACCGCTATTCCGACGGCTACGGCACCATGATCGTGCAGCTCAACGTCGAGGACGCACGCAACGGCGTGGCCGAATACGTCATCGAAAAGTACGGCAACAAGGTCTGCATCGAACTCAAATGGGGCCAGGGCGCCAAGAACATCGGCGGCGAGATCGAAGTCACGAGCCTTGACTACGCCCTGTTCCTGAAGAAACGCGGCTACCTGCTCGATCCGGATCCGGAACTCCCCGAAGTGCAGGACGCCTTCAAGGCCGGAGCCATCAAGGGCTTCGCCCGTCACAGCCGTCTGGGCTACACCGACCTGCCGTCCTCCGACGCCGTGCACCAGAACTTCATGGAAACCGTGGCCTACCTGCGCGGGCTCGGCTACACCAAGATTTCGCTCAAGACCGGCTCCTACGGCATGGAAGCCCTGGCCATGGCCATCAAGTATGCCACCGACGCCAATCTCGACCTGCTGACCATCGACGGCTCCGGCGGCGGCACGGGCATGAGCCCCTGGAACATGATGGAGACCTGGGGCGTGCCGTCCATCCTGCTGCACTCCAAGGCCATAGAATACGGCAACATCCTGGCCTCCCAGGGCAAGAAGGTCGTGGACATGTCCTTTGCCGGCGGCCTGGCCCGCGAGGACCACATCTTCAAGGCCCTGGCGCTGGGCGCTCCCTTCGTCAAACTGATCTGCATGGGCCGCACCCTCATGATCCCCGGTTTCCTGGGCTCCAACATCGAAGGTGCGCTGAACCCCGAGCGCAAGGAAAAAGTCGCCGGCAACTGGGACAGTCTGCCCAAGACCGTCAGGGACATCGGCGAAAGCCCCGAGCAGATCTTTGCCGGCTACGAGTCCCTGAAGGCCAAAATCGGAGCCGACGAGATGAAGACCGTGCCCTACGGCGCCATCGCCGCCTGGACCCTGGCCGACAAGCTCGGCGCCGGCCTGCAGCAGCTCCTGGCCGGCGCACGCAAGTTCTCGGTCACCGAGATCACCCGTGGGGACATCGTCTCCGCCAACCGCGAAACCGCGCACGAGACCGGCATCCGGTTCATTACCGACGTGCAGGACGAAATCGCACGCAAGATCCTGGCCTGATCCTCATGAATCCCCAGGGGCGGACCGGCCGCATGCCGGTTCCGCCCCTGGCACCCTGCCCCGTCCTGTGCTACACGGCCAACGCGCCCGTTGCCCAGGAGAAACGCCCATGACCATCCACCCCGACAGTACCGACAGTTTTCCAGCCTCAAGCGAGGAGTGGAGGATGTTTGTGGCCCAGAGCCGCAAGACCCAGCACGACCTGCTTGAGCGCATAAAAGAGCTCAACTGCCTCTACGGCATCAGTCGGCTGGCCCAAAACCGTGAACAACCACTAGGCGAACTCCTGACCGGCATCGCCGACCTGATCCGCGCTTCCTGGCAATATCCCGACATCGCCTGCGCCTCCATCCGCCTCGGCGACACGCGCCACAACTCCGGCAACTTCGTGCGCACCCGCTGGTGCCAGTCCAGCCCCGTCATCATCGAGGCAGAGGAATGCGGCGCGGTCGAGGTCTGCTACCTGGAGGAGCGCCCGGACAGCGATGAAGGCCCGTTTCTGCGGGAGGAGCGCAGCCTCATCGACGCCGTGGCCGATCAGGTCGGCCGCATCGTGGCCCAGCGCCGGGCAGAGGAGCAGATGCGCGCCCTGTCCCAGGAACTGATCATGGCCCAGGAAAATGAACGCCAGCGCATCGCCCGCGAACTGCACGATCACCTGGCCCAGGATCTCTCCCTGGCCCGGGCCGACCTGGAGCGCATCGGGGGCAGCCTGCCTGAAGGGGGCCCTTGGCGCGCCCAGACCGGAGTCATCGCCGAAAGAATCGGCACGGCCATCCGCTCCATCCGGGACCTGGCTTACGGCCTGCTCCCGCCGGGGCTGACCGAGCTTGGGCTGGTCGAGACCGTGCTCGCGCACTGCGAGGACTTCTCCCTGCGCCACGGCATCGCCGTCGATGTCTTTGCCGACGGACTTGGCGGAGTCGCCTTCGACTTCGACACCCAGATCAACATCTACCGCCTCATCCAGGAAGCCCTGAACAATGTGCGCAAACACGCCAAGGCCAGCCGCGTGACCATCCGCCTGCTCGGCTCCTACCCGAATCTGCTGGTGCGCATCGAAGACGACGGCTGCGGAGCCGACATGGACCGCTGCCTGTCCCAGGCCGGTCGCACCAAACGCATGGGCCTGTGGAGCATGCGCGAGCGGGTCAAGCTCCTGGGCGGCAAGATCAGCTTTCGTTCCAAACCCGGACAAGGCCTGCACATCCGCATCGAAACCCCGCTCAACAGGAGCAGCAATGAGCACGCCTAAACGCATCCTCATCATCGACGATCACCCGCTCTACCGTGACGGTCTGAAGGCCCGCCTCGGCACCAGACCCGACCTCTGCGTCGTCGGCGAGGCCGGAACCTGCGCCGAAGGGCTGCGCCTGACCCAAACCCTGGCCCCGGACCTGGCGGTCATCGACATCTCCCTGCCCGACGGCAGCGGCATCGAACTCACCCGCGAACTCCGCGCCTCGCAGCCGGACCTGCCCGTGCTCATCGTCAGCATGCACGCCAAGCTCGATTTCATCGCCGCCGCCTTTCAGGCCGGAGCCAGCGGCTACATGTCCAAGGAATCAGGGGGCGAAGGAATCCTGCAAGCCATCGGCACCGTCCTCTCCGGCGGTCAATACCTCGACGGCTCCCTCTCGCCCTCGGTGCTGCGCCGTCTGAGCGACATCTCCGGCCGCAAGGCCAAGACCCTGGACGCGTCCTATGGCAGTCTCTCGCTGCGCGAACAGCAGGTCATGCGCCTTCTGGCCGAAGGACTGACCCCGGAGGAGATCGCGGCCAAGCTCTTCGTGTCCCGCAAGACCATCCTCAACCACCGCTACGCCATCATGACCAAGCTCGGCATAAAAAGCCCCGTGGCCTTCGTACGCCACGCCGCGCGCCTCGGGTTGATCGAAATCGACGACTGATCCGGCAATCGCGAAATTTCGGCGACAACGCCATTTGCGTCTTTACCCTGACGGGCGATCATGGTTACAGATGAATGAGAACGCCGCGAGGGCTCCCACCACGCAGGCCAAAGTTCAAACAGTCCGTTTTCATCAAGGATTTCTTCATGCTCCGCTCTTTAGCATTTCTGCTGCTGGTCGTCCTGCTGGTTCTGGCCAACGGCTTTTTCGTGGCTTCGGAATTCGCCCTCGTGGGAGTGCGTCGTTCACGTATCGCAACCCTTGCGGACAGCGGAAACAGAAAAGCCAAACTGCTGTTGCGCCTCATCGATCACCTGAACGCCTACATCTCCGCCACCCAGCTTGGCATCACCCTGTCCTCCCTTGCCCTGGGCTGGATCGGCGAACCCGCCATCGCCGAGCTGCTGCACCCACTGCTCGAAGGGCGGGTCCCCCCAGCCGTGTTGCACTCCATCTCATTCGCCATCGCCTTCAGCCTGATCACCTTCCTGCACATCGTGCTCGGAGAGCTCGCGCCCAAGACCATCGCCCTGGAGCGGGCCGAGAAAACCGCCCTGGCCATCGCGCTGCCCATGGAAATCTTCTACCGCATCTTCTACTGGCCCATCCGCCTGCTCGACTGGTCCGGCACACGCACGGTGCGCCTGCTCGGCTTCACCCCCACCCCGCACCACGGCTCCGTCTACACCGAGGACGAGCTGCGCATGCTCATCGACGCCAGTTACTCCAGCGGACAGATAGAGGAGGAAAAACGCCGCCTCATCCGCCGCGCCTTCGACTTCAACACCACCGAGGCATGCGAAGCCATGATCCCGCGCTCGGAGATCGCGGCCCTGCCCGTCACCTCCACCCTGGACGAGGTCCTCGAGGCTTTCCGCATTCATGGCTACTCCCGCCTGCCCGTCTACGGCGAGGACCTGGACGATGTCGTCGGCGTGCTCTTCCGTCAGGACATGGAACCGTTCATGTCCCGCGAGCCGGGACTGGTCTTCTCCATGACCGCCCTGCTGCATCCGCCCGCTTTCGTGCCCTCGGGCAAACGCCTGGGCAGCCTCTTAAAGCAGATGCAGGCCACACGCACCCACCTGATCTTCGTCATGGACGAATACGGCGGACTCGAAGGCCTGGTCACCCTGGAAGATGTGCTGGAAGAAATCGTCGGGGAGATCAACGACGAGTACGATGAAGAAGTGCGCTCACAGATCGTACGCGACGGCGCGGCGTTCATCCTCGACGGAATGCTCGCCGTGCGCGACGCCAACCGCAAACTCGGACTCGGGTTGCCCGAGGACGAGGCCTACACCACCGTGGCCGGATTCCTCCTGGCCCAGGCCGGACGGGTCCTTGAACCGGGAGACATCGTGCCCGTCAAGGACGGCGAGTTCAAAGTCGAACGCGTCGAAAGACGCCGCATCACCCGCATCCGCTTCACCCCCGAAGCGCGCTAGACGGGATGAAAGGCATGGATTCCCGCCTGCGCGGGAATGACTTGGCAGCAGTGCGCCCAGCCACAATATTTCTCTTCCTCTCCTCGCCCTTGCTCTTCGATCCATATGCGCATATTTTATTCACATACTTCACACAGGAGAGATGCGCATGAATCTCGCATATAACACTCAGGCACCCAAGAAACCGACCAACGTCAGCATCAACAGCGATCTGCTAGCCAAGGCCAAAGCCTTGAAAATCAATGTGTCCGCGACGCTTGAAACCGCCCTGGCCGATATCGTCGCGACCCGTCAGCGTAAATTGTGGAAAGAGGAAAACCGCTCGGCCATCGAAGCATACAACCAGTTGGTCGAAGATGCCGGTGTCGCCGGTGACGGCATGCGGAGTTTTTAGATGGCGCAATTCGCGGTCTATGCAAATCCGAACCGTTCCACTCGCGCGACCTACCCGTACCTGCTGGACATCCAGTCCGATCTTCTGGACGACCTGCGCACAACTGTCGTCATCCCCCTGTCTCCGCTCCGTCTTGCCGGCAAGGCCGCCATCTCCAGGCTTTGCCCGGTGCTGGACATCGACGGCGAATCGTTCGTCGCACTCACGCAGCAACTGGCCGGTGTGGACAGAAAAACCCTCGGCAAGGTGGTCTGCGATCTTGGCCGCTATCGATCAGACATCATCGCCGCCCTGGATTTCATCGTTTCAGGCATCTGAAACCCTCGCGAAACAAAATGCGGCGACCCGGAAACCGGATCGCCGCCGCACGAAGAAAGTTGAAAATCATGGATTCCCGCCTGCGCGGGAATGACTTGGCAGCAGTGCGCCCGCCACATTATTTCCCTAGCATTTCACCCGAAAAGACGACCCGCGCAACTCGCGTTACCAGCGGGCCGGGGTGTTTCGGGGCGGGGCCGTCGACTGTCTGACTGATCCAGGCATCGTTTGCTTCCCCGCTGCTCCACCGCCCAAAGCGCAAAACAAAGTTCCCCGCACGCAGCGGGGAAGCATTACGAGGCCGGAGAAGGAGTTTCGGCGGTCCCGACCCGAAACGCACCGGATCGCGGCCGCACGAAGAAACACGAAGAAACAAGATCCCTTCGGCGGACAAGTCATTTCAAGAAGTTGAAAATCATGGATTCCCGCCTGCGCGGGAATGACTTGGCAGCAGTGCGCCCAACCACTTTATTTCCCTCGCGTTTCGATCAAAAAAGCCCCCGACACGCTTCCTCTCTATGACCATTTTCCAGCCACAGTCTCTTCCATCAGCCTAAATATCGATCTTGGTCCCCGAATACGTGAACGCATTCCTGTTCATCTTGATGAACGAACCCTTGTCGATACCCACTGCCTTGCCGCACTGACACCAGACCTTGCCGTCCCGCTCCTCCAGAATCCAGACCTTCTCGATCCGCTCCCGGTGGCAGCGCAACACCTCGCCCGGTCCCAGCTTGCGATAGCGCCACAATTTCTTGCGGCACGCGGCGCACTTGATGATCAGCATTATTCCGGCACGCGCTCCATCCCGGCCCATTTCGGTTCGTGCAGGGGCAGGATGTGGTCGGCCAGGGTCTTGGCCCGAACCAGGGTTTCGTAGGCTTCGTAGGCATTGACGTGGGTGCCGGGGGGGATGACCTCCATCTCCATGGCCGTGACCGCCTTGGGGGGATAAAGATTTTCCAGAATGGTGCAGAATCCGCAGATGAGGACGCTGCCCTTGTCCGTCTCCACGCGCACGGACATGCCGCCTTCGGTGTGGGCCGGGGTGTGAATCATGGTGATACCGGGCACGATCTCCGTGTCGCCCGTCAGAGCCACGATCTGACCGTTCTCCTCCGCCTCCTCGATGTAGTCCTCCAGATAACGGAAATCGAGAGGGTGCGGGTCGTGGATGCGCGCAAGCTCCTTTTCGTGGACGTAGATCTTCGCGTTCACGCATCGTGCGTCGTTCTCGCAGTGATCGTTATGCAGGTGGGTGTGCAGAACGATGTCGATGTCCTCGGGCGTCAGGCCGTAACGGGCCAGCCCCTCGTCGAAGGTATGGATCTTCCCGCCGATGGCCTTTTCCCGCTCCTCTGAGATCACCGGGTGCATCTCCCCCGTATCCACCAGGATCTTCCTGTCCCCGCCTTCCAGATACCAGCAGTAGATGGGGATGGTGTAGGGCGTGCCGTAATCGTGCTGATAGGTCATCATGCCTTTGTCGAAGACCTTGGTGCCCATGACGATGGGATGGATGGTGTAGGTCATGCATTGCTCCGCTGGATGGCGCCACGGCCGGAAAGCCGCGGCGCATGTGTGTCAAGGCTCGGACGTGTCCAAGCGGAATCCACTGTAGCCGGTGTGCACGGGACAGTCCAGATGATCGCGCAGATAGGCGATAGCCCCCTCCCCTGTGCAATGACACGGAACCAGCAGTTCGGGCTGCATGTCACGCAGGGCCTGCGCGGTCATTTCCAGCCGCTCCCGGCTGGCCGAGCCCAGGTGGAGACCGCCGATCACGGCGCGGATGCGGCTCTCGCCGGTGATCTCCCGCAGATGGGTGAGAGTGTTGATCAGGCCCGCGTGACAGCAGCCCAGGCAGACGATCAGCCCCTTGTCGGTGCTGATCCACAGGGCCTGGTCGTCGTCGACAGGGTCGGAACGCAGGCCATGGGGATCAAAATAGAACGGTCCCCCTGCGTCCTCGAAATCCGTCCACCTCGGAATGAAACCGCTCAGGCCGATCCCATCTCCGAGCAATTGCGCCCCGCCGTTCCAGAACATGCGCTCCACGGGCAGAGTTGCCAGGGCCCGCATCGAGAACATGGGCATGCGGATATCCCGGACCTCGCCGCCCGAGATGCTGTAGCGGGGCTCGGTCACGCCCGAATGGCAGTACACCCGCACTTTCGGCGCGGCCCCGAGCACCATGGGCACCGCGCCGGTATGATCGTAATGGCCATGGCTCAGGACCAGCGCGTCGGTGCGGCCCAGATCGATCCCAAGCGCATGGACGTTTTCGGCCAGGGCGGTGCCCTGGCCGGTGTCGAGCAAGATGTGCCCGTCGCCATGCTCTATCCACAAGGCGAAGCCATGCTCCGCCAGACATCCGAAGCCGGCCTGATTGTCGACCAGCACCGTCAGCACGGTCTTGTGCATGATGAATCTCCGTGATCAGGCATCCTGTTTGACGGTTGGCAGCTCCAAAAGCGGCGCGACAACACTGCGCATGAGTTCCGCCGTCGGGCTTGCGGCATGGTGCATGACAAACGCCTGCCCCATGTCACCGGCTTCGGCCACCATCGGATCGATGGGGATGGAACCGAGAAAGGGAACGCCCATGTCCTCGGCCATGAGCCGTCCGCCGCCGGAACGCAGGATATGGGTCAATTCTCCGCACTTGGGACACACGAATCCGCTCATGTTCTCGACCACGCCCAGCACCTTCATGCCGACCTGCGCGCAGAAAGTGATGGACTTGCGCACGTCCATGGCCGCCACGCGCTGCGGCGTGGTCACCACCACGGCTCCGTCGATGGGGTTGATGAGCTGACAGATGGACAGGGGCTCGTCGCCGGTGCCGGGAGGCGCGTCGATGATCAGGTAATCCAGATCGCCCCAGGCCACGTCCTTCAGAAATTGCTTGATGACGTTGCCCTTGACCGGACCGCGCCAGATGACCGCGTCGTCGGGATTGCGCAACAGAAAGCCCATGGACATGACCTTGAGGTGCCCAAGCTCCACCGGGACGAGGCCGTCGGGACCGGCTTCGATGTTCGCCCCTTCCAGGCCGAGCATGGTCGGCACGCTGGGGCCATGGATGTCGACATCGAGGAGTCCGACCTTCTTGCCCGCGAGCATGAGTCCCATGGCCAGGTTTACGGCCACGGTGCTCTTGCCCACGCCGCCCTTGCCGGACATGACCATGATCTTGTGCCCGATATGGCACAGCCGGGATTGCAGGGCCCGACGGTCCTCGAAATCCTGATCGTTCTCACCCAGCTCGCGCTTGGCCGCCGAGCAGCTGGAATCCTTGCATGAATCGCACGTACTGGCCCTGGGGGCGCTGTTTTCCATATTCTCCATTCAGTTACTCCACGATACGCGGTTAGTTGTTCAATTTTTTTCAAACGGCGGACGAACCGCCCTTGCCCGAATCCTTCTCCGGATCGCCACGCAAATCCCTGCCTCGCCTGTTGCGGATTCGCGCGCCGCCCGGCGCCCCCTCCGCCCAGCCCTCAGGGCTCCGAGGGCCCGAGCCCGGCCTTGCCGGGAATGGTTCCGGATCTGCCCTGCGTGACTGCTGCATGCCCCTTTGACGTCCAAAGCCCCTGCCTCGGCAGCCGGGCATGTCAAATCTTTCATCCAGATCGCCACGCTCCCAGGCCGTGATGACCCGTTCCAGATCACCGGTCACGAAACCGACAACCTTGATTCCTCCGGCCGCAAGGGCTTCTTGCATGGGCCTGGAAATGGCCCCGCAAATGAGCGTCCCAACATCCAGACGAAGCAGGTCCTCGGCCCTGTGCAAAGGCTCGCCGCGCGACAGGACATGCTCTTCCCGCTTACGGCCCCCTTCGGCCAACACAAGGATGCGCCCGCCGACGTCAAAGACCGGCGCGATACGATCCTGCCATTGATGCAAGGCAATGCGCGACATTATGGCTCCTCTTTCCCTCTTGCGAAGCATGAGGCGTGCCGCCGGACGGACGCATATGAAAAACGGATAATACACTGATAATAAAGAATATCATGCGAAAAAGAAAAAACATGGAGGGGCGCAAACGCACCACAAGGGAACAAATGAGTAGCACCATGGCTACTCTTTCGGGGAGGATCGGCCGTCGCGTTCGGGCAAGGCCATGCCGAGGCGCTTCATGCGCCGAAAGAGCGTGGTTTTGTGGATGCCCAGCTCGCGTGCCGCTGCCAGGCGATTGAAGTCGTTGCGCTCCAGAGCCGCGTGAATGGCCTGCCTGTCGAGCATGTCGTGCATGGCGCGGCCCTCGCCGAAGTGTCCACGAGGGGCCAGCAGGGTCAATTCGTCCGGCAGGTGGTCGATGTCGATACGCCCTTCGCCGCAAAGCACAAAGGCCCTCTCGATGCAGTTCTCAAGCTCCCGGATGTTGCCCGGCCAGTCATGCGCCATGAGCAGGGACAGGGCCTCGGTGCTGATGCCCGTGACCGTGCGCCCCTGGATGCGGTTCAGGCGGCGGATGAACTGCTCCACCAGCAGCGGCAGATCGTCCTTGCGCTCACGCAAAGGGGGCAACTCCAGCCGGATGACATTGATGCGGTAATAGAGGTCCTCGCGGAAATCACCGGCCCGAATCAGCTCCGCCAGATTGCGATTGGTGGCCACAATGACTCGGGCGTCGGTGGATTCGGTCCTGGAGGACCCCAGCGGTTCGAAGGTGCGCTCCTGCAATACGCGCAACAGCCGCACCTGCAGGGCCGGACTGATTTCCCCGATCTCATCCAGAAAAATCGTCCCGCCCCGGGCCTGGGCAAAACGGCCCAGCCGGTCGCGGTTTGCCCCGGTGTAAGCCCCGGCCTTGACCCCGAAGAGTTCGGACTCAAGCAATGTATCCGGCAGAGCCGCGCAGTTGACGGCGATGAAAGGTCCACCGGCATGAGCGCTCAGGGAATGGATGGTGCGGGCGAAGAGTTCCTTGCCGGTGCCGGTTTCCCCGGTGAGCAGGACCGTGCTGGGGCTGGCGGCGATGGCCGGCAGCATGGAGAAGAGCTTGTGCATGCGCGGACTGCGGCTGAAGAGCTCGCCGACATGGTAGCGGCCTTCAAGTTCGCGCTTCAATGCGTCGATTTCCGAAAGATCGCGGAATGTTTCGGCTCCGCCCATGACCTGGCCGTTCTCGTCGCGGAACACCGCCGTGGACACGCTGATGGGGATGCGTTCCCCTTGCGCCGTGATGATATATCCGCAGGTGCCGATGCGCGGCCTGCCGCTCGCAAGCGTATCCTGCAGGGGGCAGTTGTCGCCGCACAGGCTGGAACGGAAGACCTCGGAGCACAGGCGTCCGATGGCCTCGGAGCGGGGCACTCCGGTGATCTCTTCGGCGGCGCGATTGAAGGACGTGACGCGCCACTCAAGATCGACGGTGAACACCCCGTCGGAGATGCTCTCGAGGATGGCGTCCGTGGGCGTGCGCGTAGCGGGATTCTTTGTGGACGAGGACATGGCTTTTCTTGTCCCTCTCGGCAGGCTCGGTCAAGAGCGCATGAAAACAAAGAAGGGCGGAAAGGAGATGTTCCCTTCCGCCCCGCATGATGAATCAGGCCCGGTCTAAACCTTGGCGGCGGTCTTCAGGTCCGCGACGGCATCGGTAACTTCCCAGGGGAAGATGAAATCCTCGCGGCCGAAATGGCCGTAGCAGGCGCTCTTCCTGTAGATGGGCTGGATCAGGTTGAGTCTTTTGATGATGTAGTAGGGGCGCAGGTCGAAGACCGTGCGCACGGCCTTGGTCAGGACCTCATCCGGGACGACGCCCGTGCCCCCGGTGGTGACCAGCACGGAAACCGGCTCGGCCACGCCGATGGCGTAGGCGATCTGCACTTCGCAGGTGCCCGCCAGGCCCGCGGCCACGATGTTCTTGGCCACGTAACGGGCCATGTAGGCGCCGGAGCGGTCGACCTTGGACGGATCCTTGCCCGAGAAGGCGCCGCCGCCGTGGTTGCCCATGCCGCCGTAGGTGTCGTTGATGATCTTGCGTCCGGTCAGGCCGCAGTCGGCCAGGGGGCCACCAGCCACGAAACGGCCCGTGGTGTTGATGTAGATGCGGGTGTTCGCGTCCATCATGTCCGCGGGCATGACCTTGGCGATGACCTCGCGCTTGATGCCCTCGACGATTTCCTCGTAGGTCACCTCGGGGGTGTGCTGGGAGGAGACGACCACGTTGTCGATGCGCACGGGCTTGCCCTTGCGGTACTCGACGGAGACCTGGGTCTTGCCGTCGGGACGCAGGAAATTCAGGATGCCGGACTTGCGCACCTCCGCCAGACGGCGACTCAGGCCGTGGGCGTAGTAGATGGGCGCGGGCATGAGCGCGCTCGTCTCCGTGGTGGCGTATCCGAACATCATGCCCTGGTCGCCGGCGCCCTGATCCTCGGGCTTGGCGCGGTCAACGCCCATGGCGATGTCCGGGGACTGCTTGTCGATGGAGGACAGCACCGCGCAGGTGTTGGCGTCAAAGCCCATGTCGGAGCTGACATAACCGATCTCGCGCACCGTGGAGCGCACAATCTCGGGCAGGTCGGCATAGGCTTCGGTCGTGATCTCACCGGCGATGACGGCCATGCCGGTGGTGACCAGGGTCTCGCAGGCCACGCGGGAGCGGGGATCCTGGGCCAGCAGGCAGTCCAGCACGGCGTCGGAGATCTGGTCCGCGATTTTATCGGGGTGTCCCTCGGTCACGGACTCGGACGTAAACAGATAATGATCGGCATTGAGAATCATGAAAAATCTCCTTCTTGCATGGGGAGGTTGTTAATAGCGGTAATGATCGGGCTTGTACGGACCGGTCACGGGCACTCCGATGTAATCGGCCTGCTCCGTGGACAGGGTCTCAAGCTCCACGCCCAGACGCGCCAGATGCAGGCGGGCCACTTCCTCGTCCAGAATCTTGGGCAGAATCATGACCTGCGGGGGATAATCGTTCTTGGCCAGATCGAGCTGGGCCAGAACCTGGTTGGTGAAGGAGTTGGACATGACGAAGCTGGGGTGGCCGGTGGCGCAACCCAGGTTCACCAGCCGGCCTTCGGCCAGGATGATGAGGCTCTTGCCGGAAGGCAGGGTCCATTTGTCCACCTGCGGCTTGACCGTGACCTTGGTGCAGCCCGGGGTATCTTCCAGGAAGCCCATGTCGATCTCGTTGTCGAAGTGGCCGATGTTGCAGATGATGGCCTCGTCCTTCATGGTCAGCATGTGCTCGCCGCGCACGACATGGTAATTGCCGGTGGCCGTGACGAAGATGTCCGCTTCCTGGCAACCCTTGACCATGGTCGTGACCTCGTAGCCTTCCATGGCCGCCTGCAGCGCGCAGATGGGGTCAACCTCGGTGATGAGCACGCGCGCACCGAAGCCGCGCATGGACTGGGCGCAGCCCTTGCCTACGTCGCCGTAGCCGCAGACCAGCACGACCTTGCCCGCGACCATGATGTCCGTGGCCCGCTTGATGCCGTCGGCCAGGGATTCGCGGCAACCGTAGAGGTTGTCGAACTTGGACTTGGTTACGGAGTCGTTGACGTTGAAGACCGGGAAAAGCAGCTCGCCGTTCTTGGCCATCTGATAGAGGCGATGCACGCCGGTGGTGGTCTCCTCGGACACGCCACGGATGCGGGCGGCGATCTTCGTCCACTTCTGGGGATCGGCCTTGGCGCTGACGATGAGCCGGTCGAGCACGCAGCGGAATTCCTTGTTGTCCGTGGTCCGAGAGAGCAGGGACGGATCCTTCTCGACCTTCACGCCTTCGTGCACGAGCAGGGTCGCATCCCCGCCGTCATCGACGATGAGGTCCGGACCAGTGCCGTCGGGCCAGGTCAGGGCCATCTCCGTGCACCACCAGTAATCTTCCAGGGTCTCGCCCTTCCAGGCGAAAACCTTGGCCAGGCCCTGCTCGACAATGGCGGCCGCAGCATGGTCCTGGGTGGAAAAAATGTTGCAGGAGGCCCAGCGCACATCCGCTCCCAGAGCGTGCAGGGTCTTGATGAGCATGGCCGTCTGGATGGTCATGTGCAGGCTGCCGGTCACGCGCAGGCCCTTCAGGGGCTTTTCGCTGCCGTACTTGTCGATGAGCGCCATAAGTCCGGGCATTTCGCGTTCGGACAGCTGCATTTCCTTGGATCCCCAATCGGCCAGACTCATGTCGGCGACCTTGTGATCAAGCTTTGGGTCAATGGGTAACGTCATGGTATCTCCTTTCCTTGGCTGTGGCCGTGGCCACCTGATGTTAAACTGAAAATTCTTCCCGGCGGGCGGTGATGACCATGAGGGTCAGCCCCAGATTGACGGGGTGTCGCTCGCAGCTCAGCTCCTGGAACCCGGCCTTCTCCATCCACGACTGCAGGTCGTCCGGGGAAAAACCGAGCCAGCGGTCGCCGTAGCGCGTGCGCAGGGTTTCGTTGTCGTGCAGCAGAAAATCCACCAGCACCGCCTGTCCTCCGGGGCGGACCACCCGGCCCATCTCGGCGATGCCGTCCTGGGGCGCGGCCAGATGGTGCAGCACCAGCGACATTATGGCCGCGTCCGCTTCTCCGTCGCGCAGGGGCAGATGTTCGAGGTCGCCGATGCGCAGGCTGACCTCAAGCCCCTCGGGCAGGAGCTTGGCCGCCGCGTCGAGCATGCGCGCAGAGTTGTCCACGCCGATGACGCATCCCGCTGCTCCGGCCAGATGCCCAAGCAGAAGGCCTGGGCCGCACCCCAGATCGACCACAGTACCCCGCTGCGTCTCGGCGGCGGCAAGGCGCTTCATGATGGCCGGCCCAAGCGCGAAATCGCCGAGCATTTCGCGGCTCAGGCGGTTCCAGTCCGAAGCGATGCCGTCAAAAAAGTGGGTCGTTGAGCGACGGCGATCGTTCAGGACCTGTGCGGCGCGGTCCAAATCCTGACGGTGCTCGGGCAAATCCTTGAGTCCTTCCAGCACGGCCGCAAGCAATGCGCGAGAGCCGTTGGCCGATGAAGACGAGTAGAAGGCCCACAAGCCATGGCGTTGGCAAGCCACCAGCCCGGCGTCCATGAGGATTTTCAGATGCCGCGAGATACGCGACTGGCCCATGTCCAGAACCTGCACGATCTCACCCACGTTGAGCTCGTGGGCGGCGAGCACGCCGATGAGGCGAAGCCTGGTTTCATCGGCCAGGGCCTTGGTCTGGGTCAGTAGTTTCATGAGTGGCGCATGTGGTTATTTTTATATATCAAGATATCCTGATATAGGCACGCCTACATGCCCGCCGTGCAAAGGTCAAGAACCAGTCTTGCCTGGCACCGGCAAGACGGTTACTTAATAAAGATGCATCAAAGACAAAAGAAAGTCCGCTCCGCGTCCGAGGCGCTCGGCACGGTCCTCGGCACGCCGGAGGCCGCCCTGGAGCTGGCCATTGCCCGGTTGTGGAGACACTGGCCCGAAATTCTCGGGGCGGAAATCGCCGAAATGATCCGCCCCCTGGGACACCGTAAAACCACCATGCTTCTTGGCGCGACCAACTCCATGGTCATGCAGGAATTTTCCTATTTCGCGCAAAATATCCTGGACAAGGCCAACGGCTTTCTGGGCAACGCCTATTTTCAGAAGGTGCAGATCGAGCTCATGGCCGGCCGACCAGCCCTGGATCAATCCTTGCTCCCAAAATTTCCGCCCCGCCCCGAGCCCCCCAAACCCGACATCCTCGGCAACCTTTTGCCCTGCATGGACCCGTCTTCGCCCGTGACGTCCTGCTACCGAGCCTACGTCAGGCATTTCCGCCCGGACCTCGAAATCCCGGAGGACGAATGAACAGACACGCGCTCTTTCTTGTCATCATTGCCCTGCTGTTCCTGCCCACGCAGGTTCGGGCAGACACGGACGCGGTCCTGCGCGACTACATCCCAAGCGGCAAAATCACGCGCTTTGAGGAACCGGTGCTCTTCTGGATCGGCGGCAAGGATCGCCTTGAAGGACAATATTATATTGATACCGTCGTGAACGAAGTGCGACGCATCATCCCCCAGCTGTCCTTCAAACAGGTCTCTTCCATGAACCAGGCCAACGTCCGTTTTTTTCTGACCGACTCAAAGGAAGAATGGCAGGCGACAGTGAGCAAAAGCGCCCAGGGCATGGCGGGCTGGCAGGAGATAGGAGATCTCATCCGGGGCTTCACGCTACTGGCCTCGAATAACGGGGTCATCAGAAAGGCGGACATCGCCCTGCATCTGAACTTTCAGACCTCGGGCGGCCAGAAGCTCTGGATCGTCCGCCACGAACTCATGCACGCCCTGGGCATCATGACCCACCCGAAGGCAACCGTCGACACGGTCCTCAACTCCAGACAGGCGCAGGAAGAAAAAAACAGCATCTTTTCGGACTCCGACATCCTTGTCCTCAAAACCATTTACAGCCCAAATCTTGCCCCGGGCGGTTCCTGGTAAGAGTCGCCGTTTTTCCGATCTTGACAGCCCGGACCTCTTTCCCTAATGAGACTTTTCGCTGCTGGGCGATCGTTCAACGGTAGGACAGCGGACTCTGACTCCGTCAATCTTAGTTCGAATCTAAGTCGCCCAGCCACCATGCGTCCCCATCGTCTAGCTAGGTCCAGGACACCGGCCTTTCACGCCGATAACAGGGGTTCAAATCCCCTTGGGGACGCCACATCAGCACAAAATCGGGACACGCTCCCGCCCCCCGGAGGTTCCGGGAAACACCCCCTAGGCCCCGCGCGAAAGCACGGGGCTTTTTCTTTCCGTCCATTCAAATCGTGTAACCCTGCTATTTCAGCCAAGCCTATACCACACCCCCCGGCCTTGCCCCTGCATGACAAGATGCCTGTTCTGCACCAGCTTGCGGAAATGATCTTTCAAGGTGTTCCGGCTGACCCCTGTCAGGATGACCATTTCTTTCAGCGTGACCCGACCATGTTCGCGGGCGTGTTCCAAAATACGCAGGGAAAGTTCCGGCAACGCGGCCAGCAGCAGATGCTCTTTCTCTAGCTTCTTTTCCAACCTTTTCATTTGTTGATGCAGGGCACGTAAAAAAAACAGAATCCAGGGCTGCCAGTTGGGGTTCTCTGTGCGAATGGTTGTTTGCGTCTGACGCAGGGCAAGGTAATAGCCTTCCTTGCTGTTCTCGATAACGCTTTCAAGCGAACTGTACGGCGTGTATGAATAACCGCAGCGTAGCAGAAGAAGCGTGGTCAGAATGCGTGATAAGCGCCCATTACCATCTTGAAATGGATGGATCGCCAGAAAAGTTACGGCAAAGACACCCATGACCAACAAAGGATGCAGCTTTTTGGTTTCCAGTGCGTGATTTGTCCACTCGACCAAATCACGCATGAGGCGAGGAGTATCAAAGGGAGCGGCTGTTTCAAAAACGATACCTATTTGTTGCCCCTTCTCATCAAAGGCGGCGACGTTGTTCGGGGATGTTTTGTAATTGCCTCGATGGCGTTCGTCTTTATCGCTGTGGCGCAGCACGTCCCGGTGCAGTTGGCGAATGTAGTTTTCAGTCAGGGGAATGTGTTCCCAGGACTGAAAAATTTGCTCCATTGTCTCCGCATATCCCGCCACTTCCTGTTCATCGCGCGTGGCAAAGGAGCGGATGGAAAGATTTGCCAGCAGTTTTTCCACCGCACTGTCGGAGAGCTTGCTGCCCTCGATGCGCGTGGAAGAGCCTATGCTTTCAATGGTCGCAACCCAGCGCAAGGCGAGAAGCCTTTCCGGCGCTAGCGAACCAAGGGCCTTCCAAGCGCCTTTGAATTCGTCGATCTCTGCAATAAGCCCAAGGAGTTCATGGGTGATGTTCAGGGTGTCGGCAGTAATCATGTCCATTTACACATCCGAAAACATCCATTCTGTCAACCCGCAAAAACACCCATTTTCATCCGATTCCCTGCTTTCCAAAAAAATTCCGTTAATTCCTCAAAGCGTGAGGACCCTTGTGCTCGACAATGGACAATCGACGCAAGGCAGGGACTCCAGGCTTTTACACGTCAATGACAGGGCCCTAGCCAAATGGAAGAGTGCCGTTTTCGACCATGAAGGGATTCATCCCGCCAGATCACCTCGGGATTGCCAGCCCATCAATCCCTGCGAAAGCGGAACCTGATTTCCTCCACCCAGCAATACAGCACCGGCACCACGAAGACCGTGATCGTCGCGAAGACCATGCCTCCAAAAGACGGGATGGCCATGGGGATCATGATGTCCGAGCCACGGCCCGAGGAGGTCAGGATGGGCACCAGGGCCAGGATGGTCGTGGCCGAGGTCATGACCGCCGGGCGTATGCGCCGCCCCGCCCCTTCCAGGACCATGACCCGGATGGCGGCGACGGAGTCGGGCTTTTTGCGCGCCTTGCTCTCGTCCAGGAAGGTGGCCATGAGCACGCCGTCGTCCGAGGCGATGCCGAAGAGGGCCAGAAAGCCCACCCAGATGGCCACGCTCAGGTTGATGGGGTGCACCTGGAAAAGCTCGCGCATGTCCACCCCGGCCAGGTGGAAATTCAGGAACCAGTCCTGTCCGTACAGCCAGATCATGGTAAACCCTCCCGACCAGGCCGTGAAGATGCCCGAGAAGACCATGAGAGTGGTCGCGATGGACCCGAACTGCAGATAGAGGATGATGACGATCAGCAAGAGGGCCACGGGCAGGACGACCATGAGCTTCTTCTGGGCCCGGACCTGGTTCTCGTAGCTTCCCGCGAATTCAATGGTCACCCCGGCCGGGATGACCAGTTTGCCGTCCGCGCGCTGCTGCTCGAGGTAGGCCTTGGCCGACTCCACGACATCCACTTCCGCATACCCCGGCTTCTTGTCGAAGAGCACGTAGCCAAGCAAAAACGTGTCCTCGCTCTTGATGGCCTGGGGGCCGCGCACGTAGCGGATCTCGGCCAGCTGCCCGAGCGGGATCTGCCTGCCGCCGGCGGCCGGGACGGAGATGCGCTCCAGGCTTTCGACGGAATCGCGCAGGTCGCGCATGTAGCGCACCCGGATCGGATACACCTCGCGGCCTTCGATGGTCGTGGTCGCCACCATGCCGCCCACGGAGGCCTGGATGATCTCCTGCACCGTTGCGAGCATGATGCCGTAGCGCGAAATGGCCTCGCGGTCCGGCACGATCTCAAGGTACGGCTTGCACACGATGCGGTCCGCCACCACCGCGGCCGGCTGGACCATGGGCACTTCCTTGAGCAGCCGTTCCACCTCCATGGCCACGGACTCGATGGTCGCCAGGTCCGGCCCCTTGACCTTGACCCCCATTGGCGCGCGCATGCCCGACTGCAGCATGACGATGCGCGCGGCGATGGGCTGCAGCTTCGGGGCCGAGGTCATGCCGGGCACTTCGGCGGCCCTCACGATCTCGTCCCAGATGTCGTCGGGGGATTTCACTCCGCCCCAGGCCTCGCGCCCCCGGTTCAGGTCCGGGTCCAGCGCGGGCCGCCAGAGCCGGAAGGGCTGGCCGTCCGCGTCGGGGATGAGGCGGCCCTCTTCGTCTCGCTCGAACCAACCGCGCACCAGATACGGCATGCCGTCGGCCGCGGGTACCGGGATGCCGCCCTCGTCGCGGAAATAGTCCTTGGCGTCCTCGCGCCAGAGGAAGCGCAGGCGTCTGCCCTCGGCGCCCAGCAGGTATTCGTTTTTATAGTTGATGACGGTCTCGACCATGGACACCGGCGCCGGGTCCAGGGGCGAGTCCGCGCGCCCGAGCTTGCCCACGGCGCTCTCCACTTCCGGGATGGCCTGGATGGACATGTCCTGCAGGGCCAGGAGGTCCTTGACCTCGCCCAGGGAGGCGTGGGGCATGGTGGTCGGCATGTAGAGGAAGGAACCCTCGTCCAGCGGCGGCATGAACTCCTTGCCCAGGCCCGGGAAGGCGTGGACGAAAGCCACCATTGGCCGCGTCGTGCGCAGCCCCTCGGGCAGGACGGACAGGAAGGGGGCGGCCCCGAGCCAGACCACTCCTCCAAACAGGGTCAGACAGCCCGGAATGACGAGAAAAAGGGCTTTATGCAGGAGAAAGATTTTCAGAAGCGGCCCGTATGCAAAACGAAAGGCCTGAAAAAAACCCATCAGCAAACCGACGAGGCCGAGCACGAAAAAGGTGTTGGCGGTCCGTCCCTTCTCCAGCCCCAACGGCAGCCAGTCCAGAGCCAGGAACACTGCCACGGCCAAGGCCAGCCCAAGACTCGCGCCCCAACGCAGGCGAACCTGCCAGAACTCGGGCAGCCGGTCGTGAACCAGGCGATAGATCCCGACCACGACAAGGCCCGAACCGATCCAGACGGACTTCCAGACCGCTACCACAAGGCCCGCGGCCACCAGCGCAACCACCAGCCACAGGGACGGCCGCACCTTCCTGCGGCGGAAAATGAGCGCAGCCGCTGCCGGAAGGATGGTCAGGGCCACGATGATGGAGGCGATGAGGGCGAAGGTCTTGGTGTAGGCCAGGGGGCCGAACAGCTTGCCCTCGGCCCCGGTCATGAAGAAGACGGGCAGAAAGCCGACGATGGTCGTGCTCACGGCCGTGAGCACGGCGCTGCCGACCTCGGAGGCCCCCTCGAAGACCACCCGGGTCATGGGCGTGTCCTCTGGCGAGGAGTCCATCTTCTGCAGGATGCTCTCGCAGATGATGATGCCCATGTCGACCATGGTCCCGATGGCGATAGCGATGCCCGACAGGGCCACGATGTTGGCATCCACCCTGAACTGTTTCATGGCGATGAAGCACATCATCACGGCCATGGGCAAGAGCGCCGAGATGAGAAAGGAGCTGCGCAGGTGCATGACCAGCACCAGGACCACGATGATGGTGATCAGGATCTGCTGCTGGAGGGCCGAGCCGAGCGTATTGAGGGTCTCGTGGATGAGGCCCGAGCGATCGTAGAAGGGCACAATGGTCAGCTTGGAGCGCGTGCCGTCGGGCAGGGTCTTCTCCGGCAAACCGGGAGCGATGCGGGCGATCTCGGCCTTGACCGCGTCGATGGCCGTCAGGGGGTTTTCGCCGTAGCGCACGGTGACCACGCCGCCGACCACCTCCACTCCGCCCTTGTCCAGCAGGCCCCGGCGGTTCGCCGGACCGAAGCTGACGTGGGCCACGTCGTCCACGGTGATGGGGATGGAGTCGCGCATCTTGATGACCGAAGTGCGCACCTGTTCGAGATTCTTGATGAAGCCGATGCCGCGGATGACGTACTCCACGCGGTTGACTTCCATGGTCCCGGCGCCCACCTCCATATTGGCCATCTTCAAGGCGGTGACGATCTCCGGCAGGCTGACGCCCGCCGCGCGCATGGCGTCGGGATCGATCTCGATCTGGTACTCGCGCACGAAGCCGCCCACACCGGCCACCTCGCTCACCCCCTCGGCCGAGGTCAGGGCGTAGCGCACGTACCAGTCCTGCACGGAGCGGATCTCGTCGGGATCCCAGCCGCCCGTCGGCCGGCCGTCTGGGTCGCGGCCCTCCAGGGTGTACCAGAAGACCTGGCCCAGGGCCGTGGCGTCGGGGCCCAGGGTCGGGCGCACGTCGGACGGCAATGTTGACGGGGGCAGGGAATTGATCTTCTCCAGCAGGCGTGTGCGGGACCAGTAGAACTCGACGTCCTCGTCGAAGATGACGTAGATGGTCGAGAATCCGAGCATGGAGTAGGAACGCACGGTCTTCACGCCGGGCATGCCCAGCAGGGACACGGTCAGGGGATAGGTGACCTGGTCCTGCACGTCCTGGGGAGAGCGGCCGGGCCAGGCGGTGAAGACGATCTGCTGGTTCTCGCCGATGTCCGGGATGGCGTCCACAGGCACGGGGTCCCGCTCGATGCCGGGCGCGTGCCAGGCAAAGGGCGCGACGATGAAGCCCCAACCAAGCGCCATGCAGACCAGAAGAACGACGACGAGCTTCTGATCCAGGCAGAAGCGGATGATGCGGTCCATGAGGGACATGTGCGCGCTCATGCCTACTCGCCCCTCAGCTGACGTTTGACTTCGCCGCAGCGCAGCATGGAGGCGCCGAAATAGGGGTTGTTGACCCTTGGGTCACCCTGCAGCCACGTCGCGCCCTGATCGCCGAAGGCCATGGGGCAATAGAGCTCGTAGACCGGCCCCTGCCCTGCGCCGTAGGTTTCAACCATGCGGGACATGGCCACGGACAGGGGGTAGAACCCGGCGCGCAGGCCCTCCATATCGGCGGCCTGCTCCATCTCGCCGAGGCCCGAAGCGATGGCCGCCGAATGCCCGGACCATGCTTCACTTCCCTCGACGCGGGCGCTCTCGTCGGCCTGTCCGAGGGCCTGCCTGAAAAGGACGAGAGCCGCATGGGCCGTGTTCGCGTCATCGCCGGCCAGGGCCTCCTGCACCGGAACATAGGCGGCGTAAAGGGCGTCGAGGGCACTGCGCAACCCGGCGGGAGCCTCGATCTTGGCCGTGAGTTCCTCCAGGGGGAACGCGGCCCGGACACGGGCGAAATGACCGCGCATGTCGTCCAGCACCTGCGAGGCGCGGCGCGGGGTCGGGGACTCGTAGCCCAGCAGGGCGTCGTTCCCCAGGAGCATGGACAGCTCCTTCCACTCCAGGGCCGCCTCGCCGTCCAGGGCGTCGGCGTCCACGCCGTTCAGGGCCTTGCCGAAATCATGGTACGCGCCGCGTACGGCGTCCAGGCCGCCCGCGGCCACCGCTTCCTCCACGGCCCCGAGGCGCTGGGCCAGGGCCGCCAGGCGGACGCTGAAGGGCTGCGGCACGTCCGCGAAGCGCACCCCGCTCGCGGCCGGAGCCTCGGCCGGGTTCATCATGCTCGGCCGGGCCACGATCTGCAGGGCCGCGTCGATGCGGAAATTGCCCTGCACCACCACCAGCTCGCCCTCGGCGATGCCGCCGCGGACCACGAAGCCCTGGTCGGTCCGGGGCCCGAGCACCACCTCCCGGCCCTCGTACACGCCGGGCCGATCCGGGTCGGCCACGTACACCACCGCGCGCTTCCCGGTGATGAGTGGGGCCGAGGCCGGAATGACCAGCTCCCGCGGCCGCTGCGCATCCCCGTCCTGCTGCATCGCGCTGACGAACATGCCGGGCTTGAGGGCCAGCCCGGGGTTTGGCACTTCCACCCGCACCTCCACGGTGCGCGTGGCCGGATTCACGGACGTGCCCACATACACGACCTTGCCCGTGAACTCCTGCCCCGGCAGGGCCTCGACCCTGAAGGCCACGTCCTTGCCGGGGGCCATCCAGACGAGATCCGACTCGTAGGCTTCAAGCACCACCCAGACCCGCGAGAGGTCCGCCACGGCATAGATGGGCATGCCCGTCTGCACGTACATGCCCTCCACGACCTTTTTCTCGATGACGATGCCCGACTGCGGCGCGGTCAGGGTGACGTGGTCCGCCGGGGTCCCGCGCTTCACAATGCTTTCGATCTGCGCCTTGCCCATGCCCAGCAGGCGCAGTTTCTCGCGGGCGGCGTTCTCCATGCGCAGGGCGGAGTCCGCGACCAGGCGGCTGCCGCCCGACATGCGCTCGCGGGCCCGCACGGCCTGGATGAGTTCGGCCTGGGCCGCCACCAGTTCGGGACTGTAGACAAGGGCCATGGCCTGCCCGGCGCGGACCACGGCACCGGTCGTGTCCACGTGCAGCCTGTCGATACGGCCGCCGACCCAGGCCGTGATGACGCCCACACGCGATTCGTCGTAGGCCACCTTGCCGAAGAGATGGGTCTGCACGGAAACCTCGGCCAGGCGCGCCGCTTCCACCCGGATGCCCGCCAGCCGGGCAGCGTCCGGGGAAAGGCTCAGCTGGCGGAGGCTCGTCCGCCGGTCCTCGCCGTCCGGTATGGCCAGGGGGATGAGATCCATGAAGCAGATGGGGCACTGCCCGGGTTCGGGCAGCTTGATCTGGGGATGCATGGAGCAGGTCCACAGGGATGCAGCGGGCGCGCCTTCGGAGGTCTCCTGTCCGGCGTGATCGTGTCCGTCATGCCCGGACCCGGGAGGAGCCCACAGGAGGTATCCCCCGCCAAGGCCGAGGGCCACAAGAAGACATCCGGCCGTGGCCCACACCGCGTATTTCCTGAGTGTCGCGTTCATGCATCCCTCGAAAAAGGTTTACTGTTTCTTTTCCGCCGGAGCGGCTTCGGCCGGGACCTTTTCCAACTCGACTCCCTCGGCCTTGAGTTTTTTCATGTATTTCTCGGGATTTTTCTTGAAGGTCTCGGGGCATCCCGCGCAGCAGAAATACACCCTCTCGCCCTTGTAATCCACATAGAGTTCCTTGTTGATGGTCCCGCCCATGACGGGGCATTCGGTCTGGGGCGCGGCCCAGGCCGGGGACAGGGACAGGAAGGCGAAGACGGTGGCGGCCGCGCAGAGCAGAATGAGCTTTTTCATGATGGTTCTCCTTGCCTCACTTGGAGGCTTCGGGTTTTGTCAGTGAGACCCGCAGATCGCGGGCCTGTTCTTCTCCGGCCAGAGCCGGGGTCCTCGAAAATGTGCGGGGGATCTCCTCCCCGGCCAGGACATCGAGATCGGCCAGGCGCACGGCTTGGTCCGTCAGCACCCGGTGGTACTGCAGTTCAAGCTCGATGAGCGTCTTCTCGGCGGTCAGCAGGTCCAGCATGGAGGCCTTGCCCGCCTGGTAGGCGTCCATGGAGGCATCAAGGTTCTGCCGCGCCTTGGGCACGATGGTCCCGGATAGAAGCTCAAGACGCCTGGACCCGTCGCGGACGCCAAAAAGCAGCCTGCTGGCCTGGGCCTCAAGGCCCGCGACCTTGTCCGCCCGCTCCAGGCGCGTCGCCCGGGCGGAATTCCTGGCTTGCCGCACCGCCGCCTCCCGCGCCTCCTGGTCGAAGGGCAGGTTGATTCCGAAGGTGATGGCCACGGGGTCCTTGCCCTCGTTGACCACCCCCGGCATACGCGGGGCGTCTGTGTAGATGGACTCCAGCCCCACGGTCAGGTCCGGGTAGAATTCCCTGCGCGCGAGATCCGCGGCCGCATCGGCGGCTTCGGCCTTGGCGTCGAGGGCGGCCAGCGCCAGGTTGTGCGCCGTGATGGCCGAGGTGATCCGGACGTCATCCCAGTCCGTGTCCATGAGCGGGACGCTGCCGGGCATGGTCAGGATCTCCCCGGCGGGTCTGCCCAAGAGGGTACGCAGGCGCTCGGACAGGGGGAGCCGGTAATCGTTCAGCGAGGCGACGCGTTCCTCGACCTTGGCCCGCTCCACCTGGACGCGGGTGAAATCCGCGTAGGAAGCGCTGGACACGGTGTATCGGGCTTCCACCAGCGCTTCGAAATATTTCAATATTTCAAGCTCTTCCCGTGCGGAATCAAGCGCTTTGCCCAGATAGGCGTACTCGAAATAGGCGGCCCCGATCTCGCGGAAAAGGGTCAGCTTGACGCCCTGGGCCTGGGCCAGCAGGGCTGCGGCCTCGCGTTCGGCCACCGTGGCCTTGAGGTCACGCTTGCCGAACCACGGCAGCATCTGGGCCACGCCGTAGCGCATGCGCTGGGGGCCCGTGCGGGTCTCGATGGGCGTGGTGAAGACGCCAAAGGCCAGGCGCGGATCTGGCCAGGCCCGGGCCTGGGGGACCTTGTCCAAGGCTGCGTCGAAGCGGGCAAAGGCGGCCTGCAGGCCCGGATTGGAGCGGGCGCCCTCCTCCAGATAGCCGTTAAGGACGCTTTGCTCCGGCCACTCGTCCGCGAACGCAGCCTTGCCCGCAAAAACCAGCACCGCGGCAAGGCCCCAAACGGCCAGGCGAGTCAGGGACATCTTCATCGTGAACCTCCGGCAGGATAATCTCGACAAGATATAAGCAACTGCCATGCTTGAACTCATAAGCCCCATAATTTCATGAAAATAGCTCAGAAAATTTAAACCGGACCATTTTTATACGATTAATACACGCAACAAATTGCACAAGAGCCCTTCACAAAATGGCGGCACCCACAAATCCTGCACACCTGAAGCGAACTCTGCGCCCGGATAAGGCCGGCATCGACCGTATCCGGTTGGATGTATCGATGAAAAGGCTCCAAAACCATAGATGCACATGATGCTTCTGGCCAGAAAAAAAACATGAAAGGCGAAGCAGTGCCGAAAAAAAATTATAAAAGTAGGTAGATTTCGGTCCTGCGCAATCCTTCTTTACAGCCGCCCTTGGTGCATCTACGGTAACGCGCTGCGGAGGTGCCAGGTGAACGTTCTTCAGACCATCCTGCCGATTTTCTTACTTATTCTGACGGGCTTCGTGCTCCGCAAGGCGGAATTTCCAAGTGCGGCCTTCTGGCCTCAAGTCGAACGCCTGACCTACTACGTACTTTTCCCGGCCCTGCTCGTGGGCAAGCTGGCCTCTCTGCATATCACAGACCAGCCGGTGCTGTTCATGTCCGTCACGCTGGCGCTGTCCATAAGCGCGATCGCCGGTCTGCTCCTGATCATGCGACCGTTGGTGCAAAAAGATGGACCGGCCTTCACTTCCATCTTTCAGGGTGCCATCCGGCCCAACACGTACATTGGCCTCTCTGCCGCTGGAGGTCTCTTCGGCGACGAGGGACTGACCCTTTCCGCAGTGGCGCTCATGACCATCATCCCGCTGGTCAACGTGCTTTGCGTGCTGGTCCTGTCCAGGCACGGACGCGACACCAACATTCGTGGTTTACAGGAGACGCTGGTGCAGCTCGGCCGCAATCCGCTCATTCTGTCCTGCATCGCCGGTTTCACCCTGCAGTTCTTGAACATCAGCCTGCCCGCACCGGTGCTGGAAGGCTTGCACCTCCTGGGCAGTGCCTCGCTGCCGCTAGGACTTTTGGCCGTGGGCGCGGGGATGTCGTTCACGGCCGCCCTTGAAGGCTGGAAGGACATCGGCGTCGGCTCGATCTTCAAGCTTCTACTGCTGCCGCTGCTTGCCTTCGGCATCGGACGGACCCTGGGACTTTCAGGAACGCCCATGGGCGTCTGCCTGGTCTTCACGGCCGTCCCGGTCTCTGTCTCCTCCTACATCCTGGCCCGGGTCCTCGGCGGCGATTACGACCGCATGGCCGCCATCATCACCATCCAGACCCTCCTCGCCCTGCTGACACTACCGCTGGTACTGGGCCTGCTGCTGTAAGCGGCTCACGCGCGGTTCGTGCTGAAAGGCATGGGGTATTTCAAGGGATGAAAGAAGATGAACAAGACTGACAGGCGGTATCCCGACGCCAGAAATTTTGCGCCGGAAAGGAAGCTGGTGAAGCCGTTTCTGTGCTTCGCGAACGATTCGAGGCATGAATAATCAATCTACTGAATTGATTTGATTATCGCCTGAATCTGCGCACTAAAAATTACAATTAGACGAACAAGAACTTGCAATCAGACGCAGCCATCGGGGGGACGTGCCGCGCTTCGTCTCAATGGCCCAGATACCCGTGCCCCGCTCGACTGACCTACCCGACTCTTTTCAGACCAGGAAATACTTGAGACTGGCGTTTCCCACAGCCAAGAGGTTTGCGCTCGACATGGCCAGTTTGCCTCCGGGCCTACAGTATCTGGCCGAGGAACTCCCTGGTGCGGGGCATCGTAGGTGCGCCGAAAAAGGAGTCCGGACAGCTCTGCTCCAGGATCACCCCTTCATCCATGAAGGCCACCGAGTCCGCCACCTCGCGGGCAAAGCCCATTTCGTGCGTGACCACCATCATGGTCATGCCGTCGTCGGCCAGCCTGCGCATGACGGACAGCACCTCTCCCACCAGCTCAGGGTCCAGGGCCGAGGTGGGCTCGTCGAAAAGCATCACCTCCGGCTCCATGGCCAGGGCTCGCGCGATGGCCACGCGCTGCTTCTGCCCGCCCGAGAGGGTCTGAGGATAGGCGCTCTCCTTGTCGCCAAGACCCACCTTGTCCAGATAGTATCGCCCAAGCTCCCGGGCCTTGGCCTTGGACATCCCGCGCACCTGGGTCGGGCCTTCGGTGACGTTGCCGAGCACGGTCATGTGCGGAAACAGGTTGAAGTGCTGAAAAACCATACCCACCCGCGATCGCAGAGCGTTGATGAACCGTTCGTCGCCATGGACGAGCTGGCCGCCCACGCGGATCTCGCCCTGATCGTACGTCTCCAGATAGTTGACGCATCGAAGCAACGTGCTCTTGCCCGACCCGCTGGCTCCGATGACGCAGACCACATCGGACGGCATGATCGCCATGTCGATGCCCCTGAGCACATGCTGTTCGCCGAACCACTTGTTCAGCCCCTGTATTTCAATGACCGACGTCTGTTGCACCGCTTCCTCCCGTGGTTTGAAAATTCTCCGCTACCGGACTTGCGCCGTGACGCCACGCCCCAGCTCCACACGACCAGGACTACTGCGTCGAGACATCGAGCCTAGCCTCCAGGGCCCGGAACAGCCAGCTGAACACGGCCGTGTACAGCAGATAGAATATGGCCGCGAGAAACAGCATTTCCATCATCATGAAATTGGATGATGCCAGCTGCTGCGACTTGAGCAGCAACTCGTTGATAGTGATGGTGCTGGCCAGGGATGAGTCCTTGAGGGCGATGATGAACTGGTTACCCAGCGACGGCACCGCACGCTTCAAGGCCTGGGGCAGGATGATGCGCACCATGGCCCTGGAATAGGGCATGCCCAGACTGCGCGCCGCCTCCATCTGCCCGCTTGAGATGGAGACGATGGCCCCCCGGAATATTTCGGCGATGTAGGCGCCGTTGTGGATGCCAAGAGCCAGCACGGCCGAGGTCAGGGCAGTCAGCCCGGCCAGACTGCGCAGGCCGAAATAGATGAACAGCAATTGCAGCAGCAGCGGCGTGCCGCGCACCACGTAGATGTAGGCGCGGGCGGGAATGCTCAGCAACCGGCGCTTGGAGATGCGCATGAAGGCCGTGCCCAGGCCCAGGGCCACGCCCAGCACGATGCCGAGGGCCGAGACCTTGAGCGTCATCCACGCCGCCGGAAGAAAATAGGGAAGATACTTGGGCAGAGCCGCAAAGTCGAAATACATGCGAGTGTCCGGTTTCTTGAAGGTTGGGACTGTCCAGGGCGTTATGCCCCGGACGCAGTGTCATCGCCGTGCGGCATCTATTTGGTGGTAATGTCGGTATTGAGCCACTTGACGCTCAAACGCGCCAGGGTGCCGTCCTCGTGCATGCCCCGCAGGATCTGATCGACGGCTTCAAGCAGGGTCTGGTCATTCTTGTTGAATGCCACCGCAATGTTCTCACTGCGCAGGGGCGCGCCCAAGGGGATGATTTCGAACCTGTCGGAATTCATGGCGTTCACGCCCACGACACGGTCGGTGATCACGCCGTCCACCACGCCGTTCGACAGCTCTGTCAGCGTCTGGGTGTCGTCCTTGTAGAGCTTGACCTCGCCCACGCCAAGCTTGGCCGCGTCGGCGGCAAAGGTGGTGCCCGTGACCACACCCACGATCCGGCCGCGCAGGTCTTCGGGCGAGGCAAAGGATGAATCCTTTCCGACCATCATCTGCGCCCCGGAATAATAATAGGGCGTGGAGAAATTGACCACCTTGAGTCGATCCTCGGTCACGGCCATGCTGCCCAGGATGCCGTCATACACGCCGGAGCGCAGGCCCTCGATGATGCCGCTCCATTCGGTGGTCACCGGCTTGAGGGTTACTCCAAGCCGGCTGGCCACCTCGCGAGCCACATCCACGTCAAATCCTACCAGTTCGTTGTTTTCGCTATAGAAGTTGAAAGGAGGGTAGCCGCCGCTCATGGCAAAACTGATCTCGCTGGCCTCCCGGACACGTTCGAGGGAATCAACCTCCGTGTCGGAACAGGCAACGAGTCCAAGGAGAAAAAAAGAGACCGCAACAGCGGCCAGCAGACGCGCAACAGTTTTCATGAAAGCCCCCGTGTTTTGATGAAATGACGATTGTCCGGCAAGGAAATATCAGGCTGAATCCTCCTCGATTCTCATCGCGACATGGTCAAGATCAAAGAATCAATTTGTCTGCCGGAGATGAAAAGCCACACCGAACCAAATGACAATCAGCTCTGCGCAGCCTGCCAAGCATCGATGCTGTATCTCTGCATTGCCATAGCCGACACAAAACATGTTTCAGATTCATACTAAGTAAACACTATTGTGCATTGCCGAACAAGGGGGGAGCGTGGGGATGTTTCGGGTACCTTGGCGTACCCGAAACAAAAATGGAAAATGGAAATTTATAAGGTCACTGCAAAAGTTTGTCAGCCCCTTGAAGAAGGGGATCCGCGTCTTTTAACCATCTGAAAAGAATGGGTTTCGCGCCATTGCCCGACATAGCCCGCCTTCGCGGGAATGGCACTCAGGTTCTTTCGCGACTTTTTGCAGTGTGGTCATTTATGAATTGTTCATGAAAAAAGCGGGAACCCGAATGATCCGGATTCCCGCTTTTTTGTGTCGGCCCCAAAGACGTTCAGGCTTTCAGGACAATATGCCCTTGAAATCCTCGTATCCGAAGCTCCGTACCACCCGCATGGACCCGTCCTCGGGTTCGAAGGTGGCGATGGAGGGCAACTGGATGCCGTTGAAGGTGTTGGTCTTGACCATGGAGTAGTGGGCCATGTCCGTGAAGACGAGACGGTCGCCCGGTTCCAGACTGGCCCTCTCGACTCGATCAAACCACCCAACGCTCCGCCGGAAGGCTGAAAAAATCTTCCAAAGGAATGCCAGGTCCGCCGACCATGAGCGTTTTCGCTTCCGGATATGTGGCCCGAAACCGCTCAAGGCCTTTGGCATCCCCCGACGTGCCGCTCTTAACCTCAATGGCCCAGATGTCCTTGCCTCGATCGACAACATAATCGACCTCGTATTTTCCGTCACGCCAGTAGGTCACTCCGTACTCCATGGAACCAAGCCCGTTGCACAGGTGCGCGCCCACGGCGTTTTCGACCAGTCGCCCCCACCATAAGGCGTCTGAGGCGGCTTGCTCGAAACTGCGTAGACCCAAGGCGTTCACAAGGGCGTTATTCCAGAGCACCAGCTTGGGACTGCTGCCCCGCTTGCGCTGCGTGCCCCGGGAAAAGAGTTCGAGTCCGCTGAGCAGAAAGGCCCCTTCCAGCAGGCGCAGGTAGTGGGCCAGGGTGGTGGTGTTGCCGGCGTCCTGAAGCTGGCCCAGCATCTTGGTGTAGGAGACGATCTGGGCCGGAAGGGTCGCCGCCAGGGCAAAGAGATGGCGCAGCAGCGCCGGCTTGCCGACCCTGGCCATCTGATAGACGTCCCTGGCCAGAACGGTCTCGATGAGGGAATCGACGATATAGCGTTTCCACAAACTCTCATCGTGGGCGAAAGCCGCGGCCCCCGGATAGCCCCCGAAAAAAATCCACTGCTCCAGAGTCCAACCGAATGCGTCTCTGCACTCCGCGAAACCCCAGTGCGGACAGCGGTGCAAGAGAAAACGCCCAGCCAGGCTTTCCGTCAGCCCATCCTGCATGAGCAGGGCCGAGGAGCCCAGAAGCAACACGCGGATGTCCAGGGCCAAATCCCGGCCATCCCACAGCAGTTTGACGCTTTCGCTCCACCCCGAAACCTTCTGCACCTCGTCAAGCACCAGCAACACGGGGCCATCCGAGGCCTGCATCAGGGCGCGCCGCCATTGGGTCTCGATCCATGCGCCGTCCAGGGGCATCGGGCTGTCGGCTGTGGCCACGACCGCGGGAAACCCGAGGCTGTCGGCCAATTGCCGGGCAATCGTGGTCTTGCCGACCTGACGCGGCCCGACCAGGACATGCATGACCGGCGACGGCGATTTCATGATCCGTTGCAGATCGAAAAAGAGCGCTCGTTGATATGTCATAATCATCTGATATCCAGATACAAAATAGGAATCAACAATTTTTACTCAATATAATGAGCAAAAATACTCAATCATTGAGTAAATATAGCTTTCTGGATATATCTCTTTATATATTAGATATTTAAATCATGAATAACTCATGAAAAAAGCGGAAACCCGAATGATCCGGATTCCCGCTTTTTGTGTCGGCCCCAAAGGCGTTCAGGCTTTCAGGACAATCTGCCCTTGAAATCCTCGTATCCGAAGCTCCGTACCACCCGCATGGACCCGTCCTCGGGTTCGAAGGTGGCGATGGAGGGCAACTGGATGCCGTTGAAGGTGTTGGTCTTGACCATGGAGTAGTGGGCCATGTCCGTGAAGACGAGACGGTCGCCCGGTTCCAGGGGTTTGTCGAAGGAGTACTCGCCGGCCACATCGCCTGCCAGGCAGGACTGTCCGCCAAGACGGTAGGTGTGAGCCTTCTCGCCCGGCAGCCCGGAGTCCACGATATGCGGGCGATAGGGCATCTCCAGCACGTCGGGCATGTGCGCCGGGACAGAGGTGTCCAGAATGGCGATGGGCATGTCGGCCTGGGTCACGTCCAGGACCGTCGAGACCAGATAGCCCGTGTTCAGGGCCACGGCCTCTCCAGGTTCCAGATAGACCTGCACTCCGTGACGCTGCTTGAACTCGCTGACGAGCCGGCACAGGAGGTCCACGTCGTAGTCGGGGCGGGTGATGTGATGTCCGCCACCGAAGTTGACGTACTGCATGCGCCCGAAGAATTCGCCGAAGCTCTTCTCCGCCGCCGCGATGGTCCTCTCCAGGCAGTCCGAGTTCTGCTCGCACAGGTTGTGCCAGTGCAGGCCCGTGACGCCGTCCAGCAGGTCGGGGCGGAAGTCTGCCCGTCGCACGCCGAGCCTGGAACCCGGCGAACATGGATCATAGATGGGCACTGCCCCTTCGGAATGCTCCGGGTTGATGCGCACGCCAAGCTCGATCTCGCGCCCCAGGCGCGCCGCCTCGGTTGCGATCAGTTCCCGGAATTTTTCCAGCTGGACAAAGGAATTGAAGACGATGTGATCGGCCGTGGTGCACAGGTCGAAGATGTCTGCCTGGGAATATCCGGCCGCAAAGGCATGCACCTCGCGCTTGAACTCTTCCCGCCCGAGCCTGGCTTCATGCGGCGAACTGGCGCAGACTCCGTTGAGCACCTGACGCAGCACCGGAAACAGGCTCCACATGGCAAAACCCTTGAGCGCCAGCAGAATCTTGCATCCGGTGCGTTCCTTGACCTGCGCCAGTACATCCAGATTGCGACGGATGAGCCCCAGGTCGACCACGAAAGAAGGCGTGGCGACCTGGCGGGGATCAAACCGGTACGAAGTGCGTCCGTCCATCACAGATCAACCACCACCCAGGGCAGGCCGTGGACGTTCAGCTTCTCCATGAACGGATCGGGATCGAGCTGTTCCATGTTGAAGACGCCCTTCCCGCTCCACTTTCCGGTCATCATCATCATGGCGCCGATCATGGCCGGCACGCCCGTGGTGTAGGAGATGGCCTGGGAGCCGACCTCTCGGTAGGCCTCCTCGTGGCTGCAGATGTTGTAGATGTAGGCCTTGCGCTCCTTGCCGTCTTTCACGCCCTTCATGACGCAGCCGATGCAGGTCCGGCCCTTGGTCAGCGGTCCAAGCGAACCCGGCTCGGGCAACACGGACTTCAGGAATTGCAGGGGCACGATCTTCTGGCCCTTGTAGTCCACGGGTTCGATGGAGGTCATGCCGATGCCCTCCAGGACCTTCAGATGATTGAGATAGTTCTGGGAGAAGGTCATCCAGAAGCGGGCGCGCTTGAGGCCCTTCAGATTCTGCACCAGGGATTCAAGCTCCTCGTGGTACATGAGGTAGCAGTCCTTGGCACCAATGCCCTCGGGAAAGTCATAGCTCATGCGCCAGGACAGGGGATCGGTCTCGACCCACTCGCCCCGCTCCCAGTAGCGGCCGCGCTGGGTGATCTCGCGGATGTTGATCTCGGGATTGAAGTTGGTGGCGAAGGGTTGGCCGTGGTCGCCCGCGTTGCAGTCGATGATGTCCAGCTCGTGGATCTCGTCGAAGAGATGCTTCTGGGCGTAGGCGCAGTAGACATTGGTCACGCCGGGATCGAAGCCCGAGCCGAGAAGCGCCATGAGGCCCTTCTCCTTGAAACGCTCCTGATAGGCCCATTGCCACTTGTATTCGAACTTGGCCTCGTCGAGGGGCTCGTAATTGGCCGTATCGAGGTAGTCGACTCCGGTCTCAAGACAGGCGTCCATGAGGGCCAGGTCCTGGTATGGCAGGGCCACGTTCAGCACCAGCTTGGGCTGAAAAGACTTGATGAGGGCCACGGTCTCGGCCACATTGTCGGCATCGAGGGCGGCCGTTTGGATCTCGCGGCCGATCCGTTCCTTGATGGACGCGGCGATGGCGTCGCACTTGGATTTTGTCCGGCTGGCCAGCATGATCTCGGTGAAGACCTCGGGAACCTGGGCACACTTGTGGGCCACGACATGGCCGACACCGCCGGCGCCGATAATGAGCACTTTGGACATGGCGATCCTCCTTTCAGCTAAGGAATGTTTCAGATTACAACCCGCTCGACAACCCGCCGTTGCAGGCCTCGGGATTTTCGCAATCCCGCCCCACGTTCAAATAGGTGTACCCGCGCATGCCCCGTTCGTAGGCGCGCATGATCATGAAGCGCTCCTGGGGGCTGATCTTGCCCGTGCGCACCCCCTGCTCCGCCACCTTGCGAAAATTCTCCAGAACCTGCTTGGGTTCGAATTCCACATAGGAAAGCACGTCGGCAACACTGTCGCCCTCAAGCTCGCGGATGAAATCGTAGGTGCCGTCTTCATTGATGCGCACGCTGACCACGTTGGTGTCGCCGAAGAGATTGTGCAGGTCGCCCAGGGTCTCCTGATAGGCACCAACCAGAAACGCGCCCAGATAATAAGGCTCGCAAGACTTGACCGAATGCAGTTCCAGCACGCGCTTGACGCCGTGGATGTCGATGAAGCTGTCCAGCTTGCCGTCGCTGTCGCAGGTGATGTCGGCCAGGATGGCCTGCTCTTCGGGACATTCGTCGAGCCGATGCACGGGCATGATCGGAAAGAGATGCCCGATGGCCCAGGCGTCGGGCAGGGACTGGAACACGCTCATGTTGCAGTAATAGATGCTGGCCAGGGCCAAATCCACGTCCTTCAGGGCGGAAGGCGGATTCTTCATCTCAGGCAGTTTCTCGGCGATGTTGCGGATCACGGCCCAGAAGATAGTGTCGCTCATGGCGCGCTGACGCAGGCTGCACTGGCCCAGGCGGAAGAGCTGACGCATCTGGTCGCGGTAATAGATGGCGTCGTTGTAGCATTCCTGAAGATTCTTGAGCGACAGGGAGTTGTACACTTCCAGCAGGTTGTGGACGGCCTCGGGGTCATCCTCGTCCAGGGCCTGGGGCACGGTGCGGTCTTCCAGGCGGCTGACGTCCAGCACATTGAACAGCAGCACCGAATAGTAGGCCACCGTGGCCCGGCCGGATTCGGTGATGATGTGCGGATGCGGCAGATCGTGCTCGTCCATCGTGGCCATGACCGACTCGACGATGTCCGTGCAGTATTCTTCCAGGGAGTAGTTGCGGCTGCTGGCGTAATTGGTGTGGGAGCCATCGTAGTCCACGGCCAAGCCGCCGCCCAGGTCCAGATAGCCCATGGCACAGCCTTCCTTGACCAGTTCCGCGTACATGCGCGTGGCTTCGTGCACGGCGGTTCGGATGTCGCGGATGTTGGGAATCTGCGAACCGAGATGAAAATGCAGGAGCTGCACGCAATCGAGCATGGACTGACCGCGCAGCAGGTCGAGCACGTCCACGACCTCGGCCGTGGACAGGCCGAAGATGGACAGGTCGCCGGCCGACTCTGCCCAGTGGCCGCCCGCCTGGGTGGAGACCTTGATGCGCACGCCGATGCGCGGCTTGATGCCGAGCGCCTTGGCCCGGTCCATGATAAGCGGCAGTTCGCTCGGCATTTCAAGAACCAGAAAGCACAGAAAACCCATCTTGCAGGCGTAGAGGGCCAAGTCGATGTAATCCCGGTCCTTGTAGCCGTTGCAGACCAGACATGCCTTGGGATTTTTCAGGAAGGACAGGGCTGCGATCAGCTCGGCCTTGCTGCCGACCTCGTAGCCGTGGTTGTAGCGATTGCCGACCTTGGCGATCTCTTCGAGAACCTGCTGCTGCTGATTGACCTTGACCGGGTACACGCCGCGAAATTCACCGTTGTATTCCAGGGTCTTGATGGCCGAGGCAAAAGAGTCGTGAAGCAGGGAAATCTGCGCATCGAGCAGATTCTCGATCCGAAGCAGCACCGGCAGTCCCAGCCCTCGTTCCTGCAGGCCGCTTATGATGGAAGGAATGGGCACGCAGACACCCTTGCCCGGAAAGGGCGTGATGCCAAGCTTGCCGTCGGGGGTGATCTTGAAATATCCCCCGCCCCAGTTGTCCACGCCGTAGAGTTCCACCGAACGTTCCACGGTCCATTTTTCGAGATTCCGAGATCGCATCAAAACCCTCCACCGTCTTACCTGAATGATACAGGCCCAGGTACAATCCGGGCCAGCGCACCCCCTCTAAACAGCGGGGGGGCAGGCCGTCAATAAATCTTGTGCCCCGTCGGCACACCGCGACTTTTCGACCTCTCAACCGACTCAATTTCTGCTTTGCCTTGCGCCACGCCTTGGGCTATCTGCCTTTTGCGCCTTCACCCGCAGGAGAACACAATGCCTTTCGTTGAAATTATGGCCGTGGCCATCGCCTTGGCCATGGATGCCTTTGCCGTTGCCATCGCTTCGGGCGTGGCGCTCAAGGTCGTGACCAGGCGGCACACCTTTCGTCTGGCCTGGCATTTCGGACTGTTCCAGGCCG
The DNA here is from genome assembly GCF_900114115.1 of Desulfomicrobium apsheronum. Classification (NCBI taxonomy): domain Bacteria; kingdom Pseudomonadati; phylum Thermodesulfobacteriota; class Desulfovibrionia; order Desulfovibrionales; family Desulfomicrobiaceae; genus Desulfomicrobium; species Desulfomicrobium apsheronum. The sequence continues at coordinate 84,856 of NZ_FORX01000010.1, forward strand.
TCATGCCCATCATCGGCTGGTTTGGCGGCTATGCCGTACGCGAATATTTTCTGCGCTTTGGTCACTGGATCGCCTTCGCCCTGCTCCTCTATATCGGAGGGCACATGCTCTGGGAAGGGCTGCACAAGGACGAAGACAATGTCTGCCAGGACCCCACCGTAGGCACAAAGCTGATCATGCTTTCCGTGGCCACAAGCATCGACGCCTTGGCCGTCGGCTTCACCCTGGCCATGCTGGGCCTGTCCATCTGGGTCCCGGCGGCGATCATCGGCGTGGTGGCCCTGCTCTTCACTGCCGCAGGCCTGCATCTGGGCAAATATCTCGGCTGCGAGACCCGCCTCGGCCAGTATGCGGAAGTGCTCGGCGGCGGCGTGCTGCTTGCCATCGGCTGCAAGATCCTGTGGCAGGCGCTCTGAGACTGTCAGGCCATGCACGCATGTTTTTCAGTATACAATTTGTGAATTTTCTTCCCAACATCAAAAGGGAGTCGCATGGATACCGGAAACAGCTTGGCGTGAAAAATCCGCAACCCAGACTCATCATCGCTCGCCACTTCCTGCATTCTCAAAAATGACTTGCACTGCTTGATTCCCTCTTCAGACGTGGCGCGGCCACATGCGTCAGATATAAAAATATCATCCTCTGTAAGATCTACAACAAATTCGAAAAAACATGCGAATATATTTTTATAAATCAAGAAATTTGATTTATACTCAGGTGCGACAACGACAGAATTTATATACAAATAATACATATTGGATTTTTCATAGCAATCAATATCATCAGGAGTTATTTTTGTTTCATCAAAATCAATCCTGAGAGCATCCATGAAAGTTCTTTCTTTCAGAGGAAACAGTCCTATATATGCGATTATCTTATTCGACTCTATTTCTTTTGCAACGCAATAAATTTTATTATTTTTATCGTTCCAGCTTTGAATTCTAGACAACGGAACAAGATGCTCTTCTTCGTAGACAATGCGATCAAGCTCCACAAGTTGCCTTATATCATCTTGAGAAGCTCCACAATAAAAAACAATATGTTTGTTATCAAAACACAAATTAAACAATCTGTTTTTTTGCATGACAACACCCTCCGCAAAATTTATTAATTACGATTCAAAAAAGTTATTAAATTTTATAAAAAAATTTTAAATCGCTATTTATTTAAAAAATATTCATATCTTCAAAACAGAATTACTTTAACCTTCTCTCGATACACCACATCAATCTACTTGAATTCACCAATCCGTACATTTTGCGCTCTGTATGCTCGTATTTCTACTCATCAAAAACCTGAAATGTAATATGTAGCGCTACCAAAATATGAACACCCATAATACGTACCGGTACGTATTATGGGTGTCTCGAATCTGCCTCGGGCCGTGCTCGTCACGGGGTTTGAAAGCAACCTGTGAACGCTTCCGCGCATCTAGGCAAAGCGTCCCGTCCGGGGTATGGAGAAGCCACACCCCAACCCTTGCCAAGGAGGACTCATGCACGGCTGGACCGGACGCATCCTGGACATCGACCTTTCGACGATGACGGTTCGGACAGGGGAACTGTCCCGCGAACTGGCCATCGCCTTTCTGGGAGGTCGGGGCCTGAACTCCAAAGCGCTTTTTGACCGCGTCTCTCCCGGCACGGATCCCCTGAGCCCCGAAAACGTCTACTGCATCGCCCCGGGCCCCCTGTCCGGGACAATTCTGGGCATGACCAGCCGCATGGAAGTCTCCACCCTCTCGCCCTATTCGGGCATCCTCGGCGACGGCAACGCCGGCGAACGCTTCGCCACGGTGATGAAACGCGCCCGGGCCGACCAGATCATCATCACCGGCCGCGCGCCCAAACCCTGCTACCTGCTGGTCACGCCGGAAAACGCCGAGCTGCACGATGCCTCGCACCTGTGGGGCAAAGGCGCCTGGGAAACGACCGATCTGCTGCTGGCCCGGCACGGCCAAAAGGCTTCCGTGGCCTGCATCGGCCAGGCGGGCGAAAACCTGGTCCGCTTCGCCTCGACCATCGTCGACAAGTACGCCTCGGCCGCGCGTGGCAGCGGTGCGGTACTCGGCTCAAAGAACCTCAAGGCCGTGGTGGTCGTCGGCAACCATACGGTGAGCCTGGCCGACCCCGAGACCTTCAGAGAACTGGCCGCCCTTGACCGCGAATTCTTCGCCAGGGACGAATTTCAGCGGAACGTGGCCGCCAAGTACGGCTCCCATCACGGCATGAGCGACTGGCGCCCCGGCTTCCGCAATTACACCAAATACCTGGAACCGGGTGAAGTGCCGCCGCAACTTCGCCCCGAAGCCTGGAAAAAATACGAGATCGGCCGCACGGGCTGCGGGAACTGCTCCGTGCGCTGCAAAAACGTGTACGAGATCCCGGACGGCCCGCGCAAAGGCGAACACGGCGAGGCGCTTGAATACGAGTCCATCTTCTGCATGGGCACCAACTGCGGAGTCTGTGACCCGGTGGCCATCATGGAGATGAGCAATCTTGGCGACATCTACGGCCTCGACGTCATTCCTCTTGGCAACACCATCGCCCTGGCCAAAGACCTCTTCGCGCGCGGCATCCTGACCCGTGAGCAGACCGGTGGCCTCGACCTGTCCTGGGAGAACGCCGCTGACCAGATCGAGCTGGTGCATCTGACGGCCTTGCGCGAGGGCTTCGGCAACATCCTGGCCGAAGGCATGCTCTCCATGGGCAAGATTCTCGGCCCCGAGGCCATGCAGTACTGCTACCACGTCAAGGGCCTGAGCCGAGGTCCCTACCCGGCCGGACTCTTCGCCCTGGCCCACGCCACCTCGACACGCGGCGCCGACCATCTGCGCGGACGCAGCTGGGCCTACGGCGAAAACGACCCCGACCTCTACCCCTGGCTTCAGGCTTCCGGAACCATGCATGCGGACATGGACGATCCGGTGCAGGCTGTCATTCTCTCGGAGCGGGTCTGCACCCTGGCCGACTCCGTGGGACGCTGCAAGGGTGCGGTCAATTCCTGGGCCAACGCCCTGCCCCTGGCCTTCAAGCATCCCCTCTTCGAGGGACTGGCCCGTCTGCTGAGCGCGGCCACCGGCGAGACCTTTTCCGAAAAAAGCCTCGTTGACGCCGCAGACCGTATCTACACGCTGGAAAAAGCCTTCAACGCCCGCCGGGGCATCACCAGCGCCCACGACTCCATCCCCCTGAACCCGGACCACCATGGCCCGGAAGAAATGGAAAAGGAGCGGGCCAGGCACCGGGACCTTCTCCGCCGCTACTACGCCCTGCAAGGGCAGGACACGCAAACCGGCATCCCCACGCGGGAACGCATGGAAGAACTGGGTCTTGGCAGTGAAGGATCACGCCTGCACGACGAGGGCCCCTACCCCGAATGGACCGGGCCGCCTCCTTGGCCCCTTCACGCCTATCCCCACGGAGGCCAGCGGGCCTGATCGGCACTCAACTCGGATCTTCAACAACACGAAACACTTGACGGCCTTGAGTAGCAAAGGCAGACATTGTCATACGACGCATTTGTCCGGACGGCCCGGCGCAGCCTGGGTGTCAGACAAACCAAGCCCTGATGCCCGGGCCCCCGAAAACCTGGCCATCCTCCTGCAAAGAGGCTCGGGAACGGCCGCATTTATTGCTTCCGGGGCAAATCTCGTACTAGAGACCACCATGGCCGAGTCATGCGGCTTGTATCTTCATCCCCGGAATGGTTCATGCGTTTCATCCTTGCCCTGCTCCTGCTGCTGACACTCTGCGGCCAATGCCCGGCGGCAATGCCATCGCCGGAGCTGAGTCCGGAAGAGAGAGCGTGGCTGGCCGAGCACAGGGATTCCCTGCTTCTCTCCTTCGACCGCTCATTTCCCCCTCTGGAGTTCGAAAAGCCCGACGGCGAATTTGCCGGCCTGAGCGCCGATATCATCGCGCGGATCGAAGAATTCCTCGGCATCACCTTCCGCAAACAGGGCGTGCCCTGGACCGAGATCCTGCAAGGCCTGCAAAACGGGAGCACAGCGCTGGCCCCGGTCATCGTCAACACCGCAGAACGCTCCGAATACACATATTTCACCCGGCCCTATGCCCGTATCCCGCATGTCATCGTCACCTCCCGCCACATCAAGGGCGTGCTGACCCTGGATGACCTTGACGGAATGCGCGTGGCCGTGGTTCGGGGCTATGCTTCGGCCGGCATGGTCCATGACGCCGCCCAAGGCCGATTCAACGTGGTGGAGGTGGAAACCATTCGCGAAGGCCTGCGCGACGTGTCCTTCGGGGTTGTCGACGCCTTTGTCGAGAATCTGGCCGTGGCCGCCTGGTACATCGACCAGGAAAAACTGCCCAACCTGCGCGTCGCGGGAAGCCTGGAGGCGACCCAGGAGCTGTCCATCGGCGTCAGCAGGCACTATCCGCTGCTGGCCAGTTCCGTAAACAAGGCCCTGGACTTTATCAGTGAATCCGAAAAAAAAGACCTCGTCGATCGATGGCTTCAATTTCCGACATTCTTTCCTGACAAGCAGACCCTCGACGCATTGAAACTCGCGGCCCTCTTCACCGCCATCATCCTGTTGGTGCTTGCGGGTGTCGCCTGGGTCCTGAGCCGCAAGCTGCGCAGGAAAATCCAGGAGCTCAAACGCACCGAGTTCGCCCTGACGGAACAGGTGGACCGTTTCCGGCTGGCCCTTGAGACCACCCAGGCGGGATTCTGGGAGAATTATCCGTCAGAGGGTCGGGAAATACACAGCCAGGAATGGTACGCCATGCTCGGATACTCGCCCCGGGTCGTGACGGGCGGCGTGGAGGACTGGACCAAACTCATCCATCCCGACGATCGTGAGAGAGCCTTGGGAGCCTTTTCGGCCTACATCGACGAAGGCGGCAGGGGCATGTACGAAGCGGAGTACCGCCTGCGCGCCGAGGACGGCTCATGGCGCTGGATCCTGGGCAAGGGCCGCGCCGTCTCCTGGAACGACGAAGGCCGCCCGACCCGCATCATCGGTCTCAACCTCGATGTCCAGAAAAGCAAGGAAGCCCAGGTCGAAATGCAGCGTGCCCAGGCCCTGAACAAGGCGCTGCTCGAACAGACCACGCAATTCATCGGCCTGCTCGACCTGAAGGGCAACCTCCTCGTCGCCAACCGCACCAGTATCAAATGGGCCAAGGCGAAACCGGAGGAGGTTCTGGGCAAGCCTTTCTGGGACGGGCCCTGGTGGCCCGACAAGAAAAAGGCGGAATCGTTTCTTTTGAATCTGATCGAGCAGGTCAAAAAAGGCCAGACCATGCGCAGCGAGGTCGTGCATGTCGATACCGAGGACAAGGAAACATACATCGACTTCACGATGTCTCCGTTCCGCGACGAGAATGGTCAGGTCGTCAATTTCATCGTTGAAGGCCGCGACATCTCCATGCTCAAGAAAAAACAGATCGAAATCGCGGAGAGCGAGAAGAGATTCCGTACAATCTTTGAAAATGCGCCCTACTCCATGTCCATCAACCGCTTCCCGGACGGAAAATACATGGACGCCAACACCGCCTTCCTGAACAAAATGGGCATCAGCAAAACCGAGCTGATCAGCCTCTCGCCCAAGGAAATCGGCGCATTGCCGGTTGAGCACCAGGAAGAGATATTCATGAGCCTCAGGGGCAGTCGCAACATCCACAACCTCGAAACCCGAGTGCAAAGGCCCAACGGGAACACCGGGCATCTTCTTTACTCGGGCGGACTCATCACCCTGGACGGCAAGGACTGCATCCTGTCCATGACCGTGGACATCACGGAACTCAAAGAAGCCCAGGAAGCCCTGCGGCGCTCGAAGGAAATGTTCTCCCGCCTGTTCCAGCTCTCTCCGGACATCATCACCCTGGCCAGAAAGGAAAACGGGGTTCTGCTGGAGGTCAACGAAACCTTCACGCGCACCACCGGATACTCCCGCGACGAAGCCCTGGGAAAAAGCACCCTGGCAATGAACATCTTCGCTTCGCCCGAAAGACGGACCGACTTCGTAGAAGCCCTGCTCCGTGACGGCCAGGTGGAAAACTTCGAATTCGACATGCGCCACCGTGACGGGCACATCCTGCGATGTTCCACTTCGGCCAGGTTTATGAGCGTCGACGACACACCCTGCATCCTGGCCATCACCCGGGACATCACGCACGTGCGGGCCATGCAGGAGAGCATGATCCAGTCCGAAAAAATGCTCTCGCTCGGGGGCATAGCCGCCGGCATCGCCCACGAAATCAACAACCCGCTCGGCATCGTTCTCCAGGCGGCCCAGACCATCACCCTGCGCACCAGGGCCGACTTCCCCAAGAACATCGAGGCGGCGGCAAGGATCGGCACCGACCTTGACCAGGTGGACCGCTACCTCAAAGAGCGCAAGATCGACGTCTTCATCCGCGACATTCAGGGCGCGGCGGTCCGGGCGGCGGAGATCATCCGCCACATGCTCGATTTCAGCAGACGCAGCGAGTCGAGGCGTTCGGTCTGCGACATAGGGACCATTCTTGAAAATTCCCTTCGACTCGCCTCCAGCGACTATGACCTCAAAAAGAACTACGATTTCAAATCCATAAAAATCGTGAAGGACCTGCCCGAAGGACTGCCCTGCCTGCATTGCACGGAAACGGAAATCGAGCAGGTCCTCCTGAACCTGCTGCGCAACGCGGCCCAGGCCATGGCCGAAGCCAAACCGCCCGTTTCCGATCCCTGCATCAGCATCCGGGTCAGGGCGCTGGGAACGGGCCTGCGCATCGACATCGCCGACAACGGGCCCGGCATCTCGCCGGAGAACCGCAAACGAATCTTCGAGCCGTTCTTCACCACCAAGATCGCCGGAGCGGGAACCGGCCTCGGGCTGTCCGTATCCTACTTCATCATCACCAAGGGCCACGGCGGCGCCATGTACGTCACCGCCCCTCCCGAGGGAGGGACCATGTTCAGCATAGAATTGCCCGGACCTGCCGAATCGGTGAAAAGCGAGCCACATGCCTAGACGGACGGCAGGATTTCAACATATCAAGGCGGGCATGTCAGACATCGTGAGCGAGCCGGCAAGGCGGAAAAACCCATGAACATCCTGGTAATAGACGACGAAGACGGACTGCGCCGCTCCCTGTGCGCCTATCTTGAGGACCTTGGATACGACACCCTCGACGCGGCCAACGGACGCGAGGGACTCGACGCCATGCGCAAGGCCCTGCCCGAGCTGGCGGCCGTCATCGTCGACCTGAACATGCCGGTCCTCGACGGCTACGGTTTCCTCCGGGAGGCTCAAATCGAGGCGCCGGAACTGCCCGTCATCGTGCTCTCGGGCGTGGGGGTGGTCGACGACGCGCTGCAGGCCGTAAGGCTTGGCGCATGGGATTTTTTGACCAAGCCGCTGCATAATTTCAGCATCCTCGACCATACCCTCGGCAAGGTCATCGAAAAGGCCAGGCTGATCCGGGAAAACAGGGAATACCAGACCAACCTCGAACAGCTCGTGCGTCAGCGCACCGCCGAACTGGAACGCACCCGACGGCAGATCATGCACCGCCTGAGCCGCGCCGCCGAATACAAGGACAACGAGACCGGCCACCATGTCATCCGGGTCGGAGAAATCGCGGCGGTTCTGGCCGAGGCCCTGGGGCTGGACGAAACAAGCTGCGCCAACCTTCGCGACTGCGCCCCGCTGCACGACATCGGCAAGATCGGCATCCCCGACGAGGTGCTCTTAAAACCCGGAAAGCTCGATCCCGTGGAGTGGAAGATCATGCAGCAGCACTGCATGTTCGGCTGCGAAATCCTGGGGCCCCTGACCAGCAAGGAAGAGGCGCATTCAAGCTGCGAGCAGTGGGACAGAAAGGATCTGGACGGCAACGAATTGCTCGATCTGGCCCGCACGCTGGCCCTGCTTCATCACGAGCGCTGGGACGGCAGCGGCTATCCCTTCGGTCTGGTCGGTGAAGACATCCCGCTTGCGGCGCGCATTGTCGCGGTGGTCGACACCTACGACGCCCTGGCCAGCGAAAGGCCATACAAAAAAGCCTTCCCCGAGGAAAAATGCCTGGCCATCATCCGCGAAAGTTCGGGCAGTCATTTCGACCCCAAAGTCGTCGAGGCATTTTTTGCCAACATCGATAGAATCCGGAACATCCGCGTGCGGTGGCGGGACTAGGATCCGCATCACAAAGAAGAAATCATGATTGTAAGCCAGATGCGCGTGAACTCCAAAGGAGAGTGGGAAACCTGTTCCGCCAAGGCCCACGGCCTGGACGCCGACCTTGCGCTGGTGTTCTGGTCCGACACGGACGAAAACACCGTCGCCGCCGCCGTGGAAGCCCTTGGAATCCATTGCCCGCGCACGACCCTGACCGGCTTTTACTCCTACGGCGAAATCGGAAGTGACGAGGCTGGAGGAACCTGCTGCCTGCACAATCAGACCATGACGGTCACCGTGCTGCGGGAGCAGGGATGAGCATGCACCGCCTTTTGCAACGCCAGCTCAAACGGGCCCGGGTCACTCCCAGCGAATTGCCGACAAATCTTGAACCCTTCATGACCCTCATAGAGGACGCCTACCGTCAATTCGACGAAGAAAAGGAAGTCCTGGAACGGGCCCTGGAAATCAGCTCCGCCGAACTGGTGCGCCGCAACGAAGTCATGCGGGCCGTGTTCATGGCCCTGCCGGACGTTTTCCTGTGGATCACCCGCGACGGTCTGATCAAGGATTGCCGAGGCGGCTTGCAAGCCCTCTTCGGCGTCGAGCCGCTCAGTCTCCTGAAGAGAAATCTGCGCGAAATTCCAGACATCGCCGACCCTCGGGCGTTCTCCCTGGCCATGCGCATGCTGGCCGAGACCTCGTTCTTCCAGGCTGAATACTCGATTCATTCCGCAGGCCGAACCCGGCACTACGAGGCCCGCTTCGCCAATCTCGAGGACGACCTGATCCTGGTCCTGATCCGGGACATTTCAGATCGAGCCCTGGCCGAGGAAGCGCTCCTTGGAATGCAGCAGCGCCTGGACCACATCATCGAATTTCTGCCCGACGCCACCCTGGTGGTCGACAACGAACACCGGGTCATTGCCTGGAACCGGGCCATGGAAGGCATGACCGGAGTGCCCAAGGCAGAGATCCTGGGCAAATCGGGCTATGAGTACGGCACTCCCTTTTACGGCCACCCACGACCCATTCTCCTGGACTTCATCGGCAAGGATCCAAGCCGGGACTACCCCATGTACGAGCCCACCCAGGGCAACCTCGAAGGACTGGCCACGGAAATCTTCGTCCCGCTCCTCCACGACGGGCGCGGGGCCTATGTCTGGGCCAAGGCCTCGGCGCTTTACGACAAGGACGGCAACATCGCCGGAGCCATCCAGACCATCCGGGACATCACCGACAAGAAGCGGGTCGAGATCGGCACCCGGGTTCTGTACTTGGTTTCCACCGCCGCCAGCACGCCCCTGGCGGACAAAGAGCTTCTGTCCAAGATCTTCGACATCCTGGCCGAGCACATTGAAGTCCAGGTCATGTTCGCCTCCATCCTTGGCGTGGAGGGCGCGAAGCTCACGTTCCCATTCTTCATTCGACAGGATCTGGCCAGGCACGAGACCATGAAGCATCTTTCCATGCTCTCCGCCAACGCCATGAACTCACCATCCCCGCAAATCACGGACACCCCGCCCGAGGGCCCGCGGGAAGGGGAAGCGCAATCCACGCTGTGGTTCACCTCACCGCTGCGCTACGGGGATCGGCTGCTGGGTTCCGTGGTCTTCGCGCTTTCCGAGAACAATCATTTCGTCCGCGACAAAGACACGCACGTACTCGCTTCGGTGGCCGACCATCTGGCCCTGGCCATCTCGCGCAACGCCACGGAAAAAGCGCTGCGCCAAAGCGAGAAAAAGCACCGAGCCATTTTCGAAAACGCGACCGAGGGCATCTTCCAGATATCTCTTGATCACGACCTCCTGAGCGCCAACCCGGCCATGGCCCGCATTTTCGGCTACGAGGACATAGGCAGCCTGATGGCCGACGCCCAAGGCTTCCTGCAACGCGCCATCTCCTCCGCCGACCGGGTCCAACTGCTGAGCCGGGCCCTGCAACTCGGCACCGCCCAGAATTTTGAACTCGATGCGTTCATGAAGAGCGGCAAAAAAACCTGGATCTCGATCAACATGCGCACCGTGAAGCGCTCCGACGGGTCCATCAGCCACCTCGAAGGCTCCATGCGCGACGTGTCCAAGCGCAAGAAGGCCGAACGCAGACTGGCCATCCAGAAAGGCCTCTTTCAGCAGCTCTTCGACAATTCCCCGCAAGGCATCCTGTTGCTGGGCAAGGACGGGGCGCCCATGGACATCAACCCGAGCTTCACCAGCCTCTTCGGATACACCCGAAGCGATCTCCACGCCCTCTTCGAAATGCTCCTGAACCCGGACAGCCTCGACGAAAGCTTTGCCTTCATCTCCACGGTACTGAGTGGAACCTCGGTGAGCACGGAGACGCAACGCAGAACCAAGGACGGACGGATCATTCCCGTCTCCATGCTCGGCTATCCCTACGTGCTGGACGGCACGATCTCCGGGGCGTTCTTCATTTTCAGCGACATCTCCGAACGCAAGAATTACGAAGCTCAACTGACCAGACAGGCCCTGCGCGACAATCTGACGGGACTGCCCAACAGGGTGCTCTTCATGGACAGGCTGAACCGGGCCATGACCAGGCAGCAGCGCAACTCCGAGTATCGTTTTGCCGTGCTCATGATCGACCTGGACAGCTTCAAGCGGGTCAACGACACCCTCGGGCACCAGGCCGGGGATCATCTGTTGCAGGAAGTGGCCGCGCGCCTGACCCAGTGCCTGCGCACCATGGACACGGTGGCCCGCATGGGAGGAGACGAGTTCGCCGTGCTGCTCGAAGACTTCCAGAGCAACCAGGAAGCCATCGGCATCACCCGCAGGCTTCTGGAGACCATACGCCAGCCACTCAAAATCCAGGATCGGGACGTGCTGGTCAGCGCCTCCGTCGGTGTGGTGCTGCAGACCGTGCGCTACACTTCGCCCAACGACCTGCTGCGGGATGCCGACATCAGCATGTACCGCTCCAAGGAGCTGGGCAAAAACCAGTTCAAGGTCTTCAGCAAGAGCATGTACGAACAGGTCGTGCAGACCGTGCAGCTTGAAAACGACCTGCGTCAGGCCCTGGTCGAAGATGAATTCGAACTCTTCTTTCAGCCCATCTACGCCCTGAGCGGACAAAAACTCCGAGGTTTCGAGGCGCTCATCCGCTGGAACCACCCGCTGCGCGGTCATCTGCCCCCGGGAGAATTCATCCCCGTGGCCGAGGAAACCGGACTGATCACCGAAATCGGCAAATGGGTCATGCGCCGCGGCTGCCTGGTCCTCGCCGGATGGCAAGCTCAATTCCCCGATCTTGACATCAGCATGTCCCTGAACCTTTCGCCCAAGGACCTGCTGCAGGCGTCGCTCATCCCCGTGCTGACAGAACTGCTGCATGAAACCGGTCTCAAGGCGCGGCACATCAAGCTCGAAATCACCGAAACGGCGGTCATGGACAATCCCGAGCAGGCCACATCCAGACTGGAGCGATTGCAGAAGATGGGCTTTCAGATCGCCATGGACGATTTCGGCACGGGATATTCGTCCCTGTCCTACCTGCAACGCCTGCCCATCGACATCCTTAAGATCGACCGCTCCTTTGTTCAGACCATGCTCGAAAACCCCAACAACCTTGAGATCATCAAGGCCATCATCGGACTGGGGAAAATCCTGGATCTGCGCATCGTAGCCGAGGGCGTGGAAACGCAGCAACAGCTTGAATCCCTGCAGGAACTCGGATGCGACCTGGCACAAGGCTATCATCTGGGCAGACCCATGTCCAAGAAGCAGACCGAAACGCTGATGGCCGCATGCAGCGCGAATCCGCCGACATGACCCGCCCTGCCCACCTGTCCCCGTTCCGCACCTACCGCGCCTCCCGGCGTGACGACCTCGTCTCCTTCCAGCTCATCATCGAGGAAACGGATCTGTGGATCGCGGCGCGGGAAGATCTCGGCGCTCCCATGGCCGACCATGTTCGACTCCTGCGCGGACAGATCAAGGCCTACGCGGCCGTACACCCCGAATTCCTGACCTCTCTTGAACCCCTTGAAACTGGCCCGCGCGCTCCGGAAATCATCCGCCGCATGTGCCATGCCGCAGCCCTGACCGGTGTCGGTCCCATGGCCGCCGTGGCCGGAACCCTGACCCAGATGCTGGCCGAACACTTCCGGGAACGCTCACCTGACCTTCTGATCGAAAACGGCGGAGACACCTACCTGTGCTCCACCCGGGACCGGCACATCGGCATCCTGAACATGCCGGACCAGGCCGTGCGCCTGTGCGTCCCGGTGTCGGCCAGGGAATTTCCCTGCTCCTTTTGCGCGTCCTCGGCCAAAATCGGACATTCGCTGAGTTTCGGGAAGGCCGACCTTGTCGTGGTCCGCGCACAAGACGCGGCCCTGGCCGACGCGGCGGCCACGTCCCTGGCCAACGCCCTGACCGGAGCCTCGGCCATGGACGCGGTCCTGGCCAAGGCCCAGGGCTGGGAGTCCCTTGGCATCGACGGCGTCTTCACGCAATGCGAAGGCAAGATCGGCGTGTGGGGCAAAATGCAGTTGGCCGTGATTTGAGAGATGAAAAACCATTTCCTGTCTGGACAATGTCAGCCGCCAGGCTTATAGATGAATCAAGACCTGTTCGTTTTAACCTAAGCGGAGGTAAGACCATTGGGCCATTCATTTGGGAAGAAAAGTTGCTTGAGGTAGCGTGAGAAAAAAGGCCTGAAGAGGCAGGGGACTTGAACCCATCAGCCCGGGCAAACCAGACGGAGAGACCGTCACCAAACGCTACGAAGAAAAGTTTTTAAGGGTTCAAGAATCTTAAAACAAAAAGTACGACGAAACGATCAAGTTAGAAATGCCTTGAAATGACTCGCCCCGCTTCACCATGAAGCGGGGCGTTTTTATTGGAGTCGCCCAAACCTTCCCGAAAGACCTCAAACACGCTCTTTGCCTTTGCCCTGACCTTTGCTAGACAAAGGAACATGTCCACTGCAAACGGCTCCGCGCCGGACAACGCGACCCCGCACGCCAATAAACAGCCCGCCAGACCGGCTCACTTCCGTTTCCTGCGCGGGTTGCTGTTTTTTCTCACGCTGTTCTGCCTTGTCCTTGCCGTTCTCTGGAGCGCCCTGCCCCGCATCGCCCAGGAACTTTTCGTGCCCGCGCTGGCCAGAACCCTGCATGCGCCCGAACTGAGCATGGACATTCGCAGGGCAGGCTTTTCGGGTCTTGATCTGGGCGAAATATCCCTGTCCAGCGATGCGGGCCTTGCCGCCGAGGCCGTGCTCATCGACTGGAGCCTGTCCGGTCTCCTAACGGGCCGAATCGACAGGATCAGGATCCTGGGTCTGTCGATCCGGGTTCAAAAAAATGGAGAAAATTGGAACATTCCCGGTCTTCCCCGGCTTCAGAAATCATCCGGCGCGGACTCCGGGACCATGTTCCTGCCCTGGGTGGACGAGATTTCCGTTGAAGGCCGCATCAGCCTTGAAGGACCGGGCCTTGGGCACTCGTTTCCCTTTAGCGTGAACGGGGGCCTGGATGAAAATGCCGACATCGTCCTGAATGCCGACACCGCGCTGGCCGGGCAGAGCGTGAGCTTGGCGCTGAAAGGGAACCTGCAGCAAAACAATTTCCGACTGACCTGCGTCCTGCCCCCGGCCTCCATCGCGGCCCTGGCCGGGATGGTCCCGAGCCTAAACGCACTGCCCCTCGCCGGAACCGTGCGGGCCGAGGGCCACGCGTCCCTGCCCCCAGACCAGAAGCCCCTTCTTGAAGCCCGGCTTGGCCTTGACTCCCTGCGAACCATGCTTGGCGGCGCGCCTCTGACCCAGGACGGCAACGCCACCCTCGACCTTGCCTGGCAGGACGAACCGCGCCTTTCCCTCTCGGCCCTGAGCCTTGGCGCCCCCCTGCCGCTGACCCTGAGCGTCGCCGATATCCGGGCGGACCTTGAGAACATGTCCTTTGGCTGCTCCTGGAGCCTGACCGCGCAGGCCCTGCCGGGCGTCGCGTTTTCGTCTCCGCCGCGCCTGGCCGGAAGCTGCGAACTCAACGCCTCGGACCAGGGCTGGAACATGCACGCCACGGCGGCCCTCGACGCTCTTGAAGTCCGCCCGGCCCAGACGCCGGGGCTGGTCCTTGCCCTGGACACGACCACCCTGACCCTCGACGCCGGAAAGGACTCCGCCGGTACGCGTGTTGACGGATCCCTGGCCTTGGGCAGATTACGCGTGACCCGGGAAACCCTGGGCGCGACCCTCTCGGGCCTGAACATGACCGTAAACGCCACCGCCGCTCCAGACCTGAGCGGAACGATACGCCTCAGCGGAGCGCGCCTGGATGCAAAACAGCCCGGCATGGCCCTGACCACGACCCGCCTTGACGGACAATGCGCCTTTGTCCTGACCGAGCAGCTTACCTTAAACGGCGTCATAAACGCGAACGCACGCGCCAGCAGCGGAGACACCGCCGCACTGGTGAGCCTGCGCCTGCCCCTGGCCTGGCCCGAACCGGCGACGACGTCCGGCAGCGTAGACCTCGATCTGAAGTGGAAAGGGAAAGGGCTGGCAAAAATTTCATCACGAATCGCGCAAGATTTGCACGGGGCGAGCCTTGACGGGACCCTCTCGGTGCTGCCGGTGGCGGTTCGGGCGCCCCTGAAGGGACGCATCGACGCAACAAACATTTCCGGCTCCTGGATCGAGATGAAGGCCGCCCAAACCATCACCCTGCCCGGCAAGCTGACAAGTCTCATCCCGGCGCTGGGCGATCTGTCGGGCAGCGCCCGCCTGGATGCCGCCGCGCGGCTGGACTTGAGCAACGGAGCGGCCATGCTCCCCGCCGATCTGAAGCTCACCGGACTGTCCCTGGCACACGCGACAAGTGAACTCACGTTAAGCGACGGGGCCGTCGAACTGGCCTTTTCCAACCTGCTGAACATGCGCTCCGAACCGGACGGGCGTATGAATTTCGAGCGCTTGCAACTGGGCACCATCATCCTTGAGCAGGGCGACATCCATTTTCAGATCGAAGCCCTGCACAGCATCCTGGTCGAGGGCTGCCGCTTTGAATGGGCCGGTGGTCGCATCGGCAGCCAGGCTTTCAGAATCAACCCGAACGTTGAGGACTACACCGTCGAGCTCTACTGTGACCGGGTCGAGATGGCCCAGGCCCTGGAACAGTTCGGAATGACCCAGGCCCAGGGCGGAGGCACCGCCAACGGCCGCATCCCGGTGCGCTGGGCGGACGGGAACCTGACCTTCGCCAACGGCTTTCTGTATTCCACTCCGGGCGAAAAAGGAGTACTGCGCGTCAAGGGCACGGAGATCCTGACCGCCGGCATTCCCCCGGGAACGCCCCAATACGGGCAGCTGGACCTGGCGGCGGAGGCCCTGAAGGACTTCACCTACGACTGGGCCAGAATCCGCATCAACACCCAGGAAAGGGAGCTTGTCGTCTCCCTGGAACTCGACGGCAAACCCGAAAAACCCCTGCCGTTCAGCTACAACCGCGATCTCGGCGGCTTCGCCCGGGTCGAGGCCTCTTCACCGGGGTCCGTATTCCAGGGCATCCGCCTGGACGTGAATTTCCGCCTGCCCCTGGATCAACTTTTGCAATACAGACAGCTCCTGGAACTGATGAAAAACGGAGGTTAACGTGCGAATTCCCTTGATGGCCCTGGCCGCGATGCTGCTCTTGCAAAGCGCCTGCAGCACCCGCCACGAGGTGCAGATGGCGCCGGTGGAGGTCAAACCCATCCACATCACCATCGATGTCAACGTGCGGGTCCAAAAGGACCTGGAAGACTTTTTCAGCGACATCGACAAGGCCGACCAAAAACTGAACCCAAGCAACTGAACTGGAGTCCCATATGCGCAAAATGAAGCACCTCATACCGATCCTTCTGGCCCTTTTATGCGTCATGTTCTGCGTTCAGGCCGGCTTCGCCCAGGGCATCAAGGACAGGATGCTCGCCCGCCTGCCTGTCATCAACGAACTCAAAGCCCAGGGCCTCGTGGGTGAAAACAACCAGGGATTTCTGGAGTTCCGCTCCGGAAACAAGCCAAGCGCCGACGTGATCAACGCCGAAAACGCCGATCGCCGGGAAGTCTACAAGGCCATCGCCGCCCGTCAGAACGCTTCTCCCGCCCTGGTAGGGCAGACCCGCGCCGCGCAAATCGCCGAGAAGGAAGCCCCGGGAACATGGATCCAGAGCCCCGATGGGGCGTGGAAAAAGAAATGAACCGGCGATAAGAGTGCGCTGAAAATGAACCGGTGTGGAGAGGCACGGAAGGAAACGGACTGACACGGACTGGCACGGACTGGCACGGACGAACACGGACAAACACAGGGTAATACAGGCGCGGCCATTATTTCTTGTCCGTGCCTGTCCGTGTTTGTCCGTGTCAGTCCGTGTTCTTCTGTCTTCTGTGTTCTTCGGTGCCACCCCTTTATAATCCACCCGCCCCTTCCACCCCCGCCTTGACGGCGCCGCCTCCGGCCCGGTAAAGCCTCCATCCGGCCCGAAAGACATCACCCGCTTGCCGCACAAGGAATCCCCATGAACTCCAGAATCATACGCGCCAATCTCTTCCTTTTGCTGACCGCCCTGATCTGGGGTGCGGCCTTCGTGGCGCAGCGCATGGGCATGGACCACATGGGCCCCCTGACCTTCAACGGCATCCGCTTCGCGCTGGGCGCCCTGGCCCTCTTGCCCCTCATCGCGAACATGGACAGAAAACGCACCACCGTCGCCGCGCCAATGTCCGCCCTGATCCGGGGCGGCCTGCTCATGGGCGGAGCCCTGTTTCTGGGCGCATGGCTGCAACAGTTCGGACTCTGCTACACCACGGCGGGCAAGGCCGGCTTCATCACCGGCCTGTACGTGGTCTTCGTGCCGCTGATCGGCATCTTCCTCGGACACCGCTACGGCATCGGGACCTGGGCCGGAGCGGGCCTGGCCATCGCCGGCATGTACATGCTGAGCGTGACCGAGAGCATGACCATGGACAAGGGGGACGCGCTGGTCCTCATGTCGGCATTTTTCTGGGGCGTGCATGTGCTCCTCATCGGCAAGCTGACCGGCGGGCTCGCGGCTGTGGACGCCGTCAAACTGGCCGCCGTCCAGTTCGCCTTCTGCAGCCTGATCAGCCTGGCCGGAGCCGCGATCTTTGAAGAGATCAGCCTGGCCGGTCTTTGGGCCGGCATCATCCCCATCCTCTATGGCGGACTCATGAGCGTCGGCGTGGCCTACACCCTGCAGGTCGTGGCCCAGCGCGACGCCCGCCCAGCCCCGGCGGCCATCATCCTGAGCCTTGAGGCGGTCTTTGCCGCTGTGGCCGGATGGATGCTGCTGGGCGAAATCCTCACCACCCAGGCCCTCATCGGCTGCGCGCTGATGCTCGGCGGCATGATCTGGTCCCAGGCCAGGCCATGACGGCAGTGAAAGCAAAAAAACGGCTGTCGAACCGCCAAGGCATTCCACCAAGCTCAAATTCCGCTAAAAGGCTTCCATAAAACATCACGCCGGCAGCATCCCTCTCCCGGCTCAGTCCTCTTTCCCGGACGACTTTGGTTGTATTGGCCGGAAAAAGCTGTCATGTTCTTCTTCAGCACCAATCCTTGATCCCAGATTCAACGCCTCCGTCATACACATTCCGTCACGCGGGTGCCGCAACAACAGACCAGCTCTGCCTGATCACAGCGCCGCCCCGGAGCAAAAATCCATATGATGAAGCCCCTCCCCGACGACGATCTGGAAAAACGACTCGCCGCAACTCAGGCCGCCCTGGAAGAGAGCGAGGCCAGATACAAAAACCGTTTCGAGCATTCGCCGGTCGGAGTGTATCGAAGCTCCCTTTCGGGAAGGTTCCTGGAGCTCAACCCCGCCATGGCGGAAATGATGGGATATGACACGGCGCAGGAAGCTCTTTCCGATATGACCGACCTCGCCCGTCAGCTTTACGTCGAGCCCAATCGCCGCCGGGAATTCATAGAACTGCTGCAAACTGAAGGGGTGGTCAGACATTTCGAGTTTCAGGGCAGGAAGAAAAACGGCGAGATCATCTGGATTCACGAAAACGCAAGCCTTGGAAGCTTCGACGGCACCGAAAAGCAGATCATCGACGGTTTTGCCCAGGATGTCACGGCTCGCAAACTGGCCGAGGAGTCCTTGCGGAAAAACGAGTCCCTGCTGCGCTCCATAACCGCCAATGTTCCCGGCGCGCTCTACCAGTTCACCCGCAGGGCGCCCCTGACATACGAAATTCCCTTCGTGAGCCAGGGGGCGGGTCAGTTGCTCGAATGGCCGGACGAATCCCTGCGCAACACCTCCGTTCTTTTTCAGAACGTCTTCCCGGAAGACCAGAGCAGGCTCTTTGCCACCATCGAGCAATCGGCCCTGTCCATGAGCCCCTGGAAGGAAGATTTTCGCATCTCCACGCGCTCCGGGGCGACCAAATGGATCCGGGCCGCATCAAACCCCCAGGCCATGCCGGACGGGAGCATCACCTGGTTCGGCTTCATGCTCGACATCACCGAACAAAAACGGATCGAGGAAGCCCTGCGCAAAAGCCAGGAGCACCTGCAGGCCATTTTCAGGGTCGCTCCCACGGGTATCGGCGTGGTCAGGAACCGGATTCTGATCCGCGTCAACCAGCGCGTCTGCGAAATGACCGGACACACAGAAGAGGAACTGCTGAGCCGGAGCGCGCGCATGCTCTATCCCACACAGGAAGACTTCGAGTTCGTCGGGCGCGAAAAATACAGGCAGATCAAGGCAAAAGGAACGGGCGAAGTCGAAACGCGCTGGATCAGAAAGGATGGGACCATCATTGACGTGCTCATGGCCTCCACGCCTCTTGATCCGGAGGATCTTGGCGTCGGCGTGACCTTCACCGCGACGGACATCACGGAGCGCAACTCCACTCAGGCCGAGCTGCGCATGGCCGGCAAAAGCATGCTTGAAGCCGCGGCCAAAGCCACGGAACTGGCCGCCCAGAGCCAGGCCGCGAACAGGGCCAAAAGCGAATTTCTGGCCAACATGAGCCATGAAATCCGCACGCCCTTGAACGGCGTGCTGGGCATGCTGCAACTCATGGAAACGACGGTCCTCGACGACGAGCAGCGCGAGTTCATATCCACAGCCATCAAGTCATCGACCCGCCTGACCCGTCTGCTCTCCGACATCCTGGACATCTCGCGCATCGAATCCGGCAAGCTGGTCATCTACGAAACGCAGTTCCAGATCGCAGCCCTCAAGGAGTCCGTGTTCGAACTCTTTGCCCCCATTGCCGGACAGAAGAACCTGAAACTCGATTTCCTGATGGATAGAAACGTGCCGGCCCTGCTCGTCGGAGACGAAATGCGCCTGCGCCAGATCCTCTTCAATCTGGTGGGCAACGCCATCAAATTCACGGACCATGGGCACATCACCACCGAAATATCCATGCTGCCCTGTTCCTCCGCGCATACGTGTCACCTGTTCCTGTGCGTCTCGGACACAGGGGCGGGCATTCCCGAGGAACGTCTCAAGGACATCTTTGAACCCTTTGTGCAGGTCGACGGTTCCTACGTACGCGATCATCAGGGCGCAGGACTTGGCCTGTCCATAGTGCGCCGCCTGACCCAGATGATGGGGGGCAGCCTGTCCGTCGATTCGGCCCCCGGTCAAGGAACGGCCATCTGCCTCGCCCTGCCCCTGCGCATCCCCGTCGTCCCGGACGAACCGGCACAGGACAGTTCCCCGGACAGGCATTCCCCGCGCGGACTCCGGATTCTCATGGCCGAGGACGACGAGGTCAACCTCTGGGCAGGCCGCAGGATGCTGGAAAAACTCGGGCACACCGTGACGGCCGTCATGAACGGACGGGAAGCCCTGAGAATTCTGGACGACCAGGAGTTCGACCTGATCTTCATGGACATCCAGATGCCCATCCTGGACGGAGTCGAAACGACCCGCGCCATTCGCAAGCGGGGTGGGGCGCAGGCCAAGGTTCCAATCATCGCCATGACCGCCTACGCCATGACCGGAGACCGCGAAATCTTCCTGCAGGCAGGCATGAACGACTATCTGGCCAAGCCGGTTCAGCTGGAAACCCTCGAACTGGCCATTCAAAGGACAATGAACGCGAAATAGCGTCGCTTTGATTCTGTTGCAGGCCAAAACGCAAGCGGGCCGAAACTTCCGACGGAGGTTTCGGCCCGCTTGCATCCAAAAACCGTTTTTATCATCATCCCGTTGGCCGCGTGCCCGTCCGGCGGGACGCGTCTACACCGCGATCTCCGGATGAAAGACATTGACCTCCCTGAGGTCATCGCCCAGATAGGCGCGCTCGTTGGGCCCGAGAATGCCAAGAGAGAGGCAGATCAGGGTCCACAGGTGCACCACTCCGTAATGTCCTTCGTAGTGTTCGCTCAGTTCATGAATCTGGGCATGGCAGTTGTGACAGGCGGCGATGCAGTAATCGGCTTTGGTGGCCTTTATCTGTTCGTCCTTGGTCAGTCCGTAGGCCAGGCGCTGATCCTTGAACCCCGATTGCAGGAACCCTCCGCCGCCGCCGCAACAGTAGTTGTTGGAACGGTTCGGGTACATGTCGATGAAGTTTTCCTCGCCGACAACTGATTTCACGACAAAACGCAGGTCATCGGCGATGGCGTCTCCGTAACTCTTTCGGACGATCTGACACGGGTCCTGCACCGTGAATTTTATCTTGAGATCCTTGTTCCAGTCGGAATTGACCTTGAGTTTGCCTTCACGAATCCATTTTGCATAATATTCATAGATGTTTTTTACTTCGAAACGATGCTCGATACCAAATTTTTCCAGTCCGGCCCGGACTGAGTATGTTACGTGGCCTCACTCGGTATTGAGAAAGACCTTGCACCCCAGCTCGCTGGCCTTGTCCGCCGATTGACGCGTCAAACGCTCCCAGCTCTGGTTGTCCGCCAGAAACATGCAGTAGTTCTCCCCGGCCCAGCCCCTTGACCCGTAGGTCCAGTCCGCCCCGACCAGATGCAGTATCTTCCACAGGGGGAGCAGTTCGTCGGGCTCGGTCACGGGCTCGCGCGAGTTCTGGTTGAGGAAGAATTCCGCGCCCTCCTTGTCGACGGGAGCTTCCATGTCCTCGAATTCGGGCTGCGCCTCCCGGCATTCCGTCAGGATGTCATCGACCACGAAGGCGAAATCATCCGGTGCGGTGCCCATGGCGCTTCCGCTCTCGTTCTTGAGCGCCATGTCGCAGGAACCCATGATGCCCTTGGGGCGCGTCTCCCTCGGCCAGGCGGCCCTTACCTCGTAGACCAGACGGGGAATGTCGATCTTCATGGGACAGGCGTAAATGCAGCGCTGACACATGGTGCACATCCAGACCCAGGGCGTGGACAGGATTTCCTCGTCCATGCCCAGCGCCGCCATGCGCAGGAACTTGCGGGGGTCCATGTTTTCCATGCCGGTAGCCGGACATCCGGATGAACATGCCCCGCAGGTCAGACACATGTTCAGGTTCCCCCCCTCGGGCAGAATTTCCCTGACTGTTTCCATGAAGGTGCTTTTCCCGCGACCAAGCTCGATTATCTTTCCGTTCAACATCCCGGTACCCCCCGAAATGAATGGTTACCCAAGCGGCCTGGGCGGACGCGGAGATGACAGGACAGACCCGGCCACCCCCGCGCCCGCAAGAGAACTAGACGGTGACCGCGACATCAACCACCTGGCCCGTCTGGTCGTACATCAGCCCGCAGCGCAGGTCGAAGTGGCGGTTGACGCTCATGGTCGGACAAGGCGCATTGACCGAGACCTGTACCACGGTGGAGCCGAGAAAGGCCTCTTCCGGGTCGTCGGCCCTGGAATGGTGGGCCATGATGATCAGATCCGCGCCGATCTGCGTGGCCATGTTCAGGATCTCCATGGCCGGTCGTCCGAAGCGCCCGGCATAGACGCAATCGTCGATGCCCTGGAGCCGGTCGCCGTATTCCGCGCCGAGCCTGGCTTCGATCTCCGCGCGGCCTTGCGGCGAATCCGTCGAGGTCTCGCTGACGTTCATGAGCGTGAGCCGGGCCTTGTACTGCCTGACCATCTGGCCGCCGTAGCTGACCGCGCACTCGGACTGCTCGGAGAAGTCCGTGGCCACGAGGATGTTGGAAAACGCCGGATCCTTGCACTCCACGGCTCGGTGCACGATCATGACCGGGCAACGCGCCTTCTGGCTGACCCGCTCCAGGGTGCTACCGGCCATACCCCACATCTGGGCCCGCTTTTCCTCGTATTCCTTGGTATGCGGCCCCATGACCACCAGATCGGTGTCCTTCTTGCGCGCCAAGCGCAGCAGCTCGTTGTGCGGAATGCCGGCCACGACCTGCACCGTGACGTTCGGCAGTTCGGCCAGCAGGGAGGCGTACATTTCCCGAATGCGCCCCTCCAACCGGGCCGTCTCGCCCGAGGCCTCCAGAGTTTCGATGGAACCCCAGCCCTGCTCCATGCCGGCCACATGAACCAGATAAAGATTGGACTCGAACTTCTTGGCAAAACCCACCGCGGATTCAACCGCGCATGCATCCACGCCGCTGGGCGTCACGCCTACGATGATGTCCTTGAACATAACTACCCCCTTTGTTTTTAATCAGGTTTCGCGGGCAAGCGTCTCGTCGCCTTCGCCTGGCGCTTCGTGCCGCCAGGCCCGGGATCTGATCCCGGCGCGCATGCTCCCGTCCATGCTCATGTTCTTGTCCAGCAACACGGAGGGCTCCTCCAGTCCGAACGCCAGACCCATGAGCTGGGTCAGATACAATATCGGCACATGGTGCCCCCCGGCCGCCGAGTCGTGCTGGTAGGCTTCCAGATTCATCTGGCAGAGCGGACAGACCGTGGCCACGGCGTCGGAGCCTTCGGCTCCCTCCAGAATGGCGGCCACGGAATGCATGGCCACCTCCGGATGCGTGACCATGAGGGAAGCGCCGCAGCATTTATTGCCCATGTCCCACGGCAACGGCCTGGCTCCAAGGGCCGAGAGCACGTTGTCCATGCTCACCGGGTGCCGGGGATCATCAAAAACCTCGTAGGGACGCAGGATCTGGCATCCGTAATATGATGAAACACGCATTTCTCCGAGATCGTTGACGATTCGCTCTTTTATGGCTTCTAATCCGATGTCGTTGATCAGCACGTCCAGAATGTGTCGCACCCCAACCGTGCCCCGGTAATTCAGGCCCGACGCGCCAAGGGCCTCATTGACCCGCGCGTGCAGGTTCCTGGTGCCGACGACCTCGCGGTTGACCTTCAGAAGATTGAGGTAGCAGGCGCTGCACGGGGCAAGCACATCGAGCCCCGGCAGCTCCTGCTCGGCCAGGGCCAGATTGCGGGCCGGGAGAGCGTAATTCATGAGCGCGCTGACCGGTTCGGCCGCGCTGGCTCCGCAACAGGTCCAGTCGGGTATATCAACCAGCTCCACCCCCAGCGCGTCCATGACGGCCCGCACGGACACGTCGAACTCCCTGGCGCTTTCCTGCAGCGAGCAGCCTGGATAGTAGGCGTATTTCATGATTCCTCCTCCATCTCGCGCACCTTGGCGAAAAGCTCCTTCAGCCGCCCTTTCTGGGCGCTGCTCGGTGCGTGCAGCTTGCCGGCACGCATCATGCGCACCCCCAGAGGCAGGTAGTGCAGCGGCAGGAGCGGATCCCGGCTTTTCAGGAAATAGCCGGGCATGAGGCTCGTCTCCTGGACACGCCCGTACTTCTCCACGTTTTCCATGAATGCGTCGTAAAACGCGCTGTTCTTCCTGATCTTCCACGTGCCCCGCTGCCGAGCCAGCCGCTTCAGCGCCCCCATGGCCCGCGTCAGCTTCAGCCCGCGCGGACAGCGCAACGTGCACATGTAACAGGAAGAGCACATCCAGAACGTTCTGCTTTCAAGAATCCTGTCCAGCATTCCGAACTGCACCATGCGCCACATCTGCCGGGGCGTTATGTCCATGGCGAAACCGTTGGGGCATGACGCCGTGCAGGTCCCGCACTGCATGCAGGCCCCGATCTCGCCGCGCAGCTCTTCAAGAATCTCCCGGGTCACGGGATCCGGGCTCCAAGCGTGTGCTTGCGTCTGATTCATGATCCACCTTCCCTTGGCCTAGGCCAATTGTTCCAGGGCGGCGTCAATGACCGCCATCATCGGTCCGTCATGGAAGCCCTTGATCACAGTGGCGCTGTTGGGGCAGACCGCCGCGCAGGCTCCGCAGCCCTGACAGAGCATCTCGTCGACCAGTATGAGCTCGTTCTCCAGATCCACGGTGCGCGCCCCGTAGGGACAGGCCGCCACGCAGGCTTGACAGAGGGAGCACAGGGAAGGCCGCACCGTTGCCACCAGGGTCTCCCGGGCCACCTTGCCCGCCGAAAGGATACGCAGGGACTGCTGGGCCGCCGCCTTGGCCGAGGCCACGGTTTCGGCCATGCGCCGGGGCGAATGGGCCAGCCCGCACATGTAGACGCCCTGCTTCAGGAAATCCACAGGCCGCCATTTGCTGTCCGCCTCCTGGAAG
The DNA here is from genome assembly GCF_900114115.1 of Desulfomicrobium apsheronum. Classification (NCBI taxonomy): domain Bacteria; kingdom Pseudomonadati; phylum Thermodesulfobacteriota; class Desulfovibrionia; order Desulfovibrionales; family Desulfomicrobiaceae; genus Desulfomicrobium; species Desulfomicrobium apsheronum. The sequence continues at coordinate 109,475 of NZ_FORX01000010.1, forward strand.
AAGCCGTTGGCGTCGGTCTTGACCCCGAAGATCTCCACCAGATCGTCCACCTCGTTCGGCTCCACCCCGCTCGACAGGGACAGGATGTCCGCGTGCACCTCTATTTCATTGCCCAGGATCGGGTCCAGGGCGGTGATCACGGGCTTGCCCTCGACAAAGCGCACCGTGGGCGGTTTTTCCAGATCATAACGGATGAAGATCACTCCGGCCTTGCGCGCCTGGGTGTAGTAGGTCTCAAGAAAACCATGGGCCATGATGTCGCGGTAGAAGACATAGATGGGCAGGTCGGGGTTGCGCTCCTTCATGGTCAGCACGTTTTTCAGCATCTCCGGGCAGCAGATGCGGCTGCAGTAGTTGCGCTCGCCTTCCTTGCGGGACCGCCAGCACTGGATCATGGCCACCGCGCCGAGGCTGCCCACGTCAAGCGCGCCCGTGGCCAGTTTCTCTTCCAGCCCGAAATGGGTCATGACGGTCCTGTGCACGCAGAAGCCGCTCTCGTAGATCTTGGCCTCATGACCGCCGGTGGCCAGAATGGTCACGCCGTGCTCCAGCGGGAAGATGCCATTGTCGCCGCTTATGGCGGAGCGGAAGCGTCCGGCGCTGCCCCTCGACAGGACCACGCGCGCATCCTTGAAGACCTTGATGCGCGGATGCTTTTCCACCTGGGCGACGAGGTCCTCCATGTACTTGCGCGGGTCCGTGCCATCGAGCTGGGTATGCAGGCGCAGGGCCATGCCGCCGAGCTCCTCCTCGGCCTCCACCAGACAGACACCAAAGCCCTGGTCGGCGATGGCCATGGACGCGGTCAGTCCGGCCAGGCCTCCGCCCACCACCAGCGCCGAGCGCGACACGTCCATGAGCACGTCCGGCGGCGTGGGATCGACTCCCTGCAATTTGGCCACGGCCATGGACAGGCTGGAGAATATTTCGCGGGCCACATCCACGGCGTCACGCCCGTTGAAGGTCGGGGTGTGCACGTCGACCACGTCCATGAGCGCCGGATTGAGCCCCACGGTGCGAGCCATCTCCTTCAAGCGCGGGATGTAGGCGTAGGGCATGCAGGCCCCGATGAGAATGCGGTTGGGTTTCTTCTGTTTGACCGTTTCAAGGATCTGCTTCCAGCCAGCTTCGGTGCAGGCCTGGAACACCGGTAGCACCGTGCCGACAGAATGGACCCGGCCCACGGTGCGCGCCAGTTCGTCCAGATTCACCGCCTTGCCCAGGGTCGGGCAGGAGGTGCACACGGCCACCAGGGTGCGCACGGGCTCGCGGGAAACATCCAGATACTCCGGCTCCTCGGGCGCTGGAGCCGCCCCCAGCACGTCGTAGATCTTGATCATGCGCGCCGCCGCCTCGGACGCCGCTCCGGCCTGCATAACCGATTCGGAGATGTCGCGGGGTTCGCCGAACGATCCGGCCGCGAACACGCCGACCCGGCTGGTCCGCTCCGGGGCATAGGGCTGGGTCTTGCAAAAGCCCCACTCGTTGGTCTCGATGCCGACCGTGGCGGCGAACTTGTCCATGCCCTTCGGGGGCCGGGCGCCCACGGCCAGGACGACCATGTCGAATTCCTCCGACCGGCGCGTGCCGTCGTCGTTCAGCGATTCGAGCAGCACCCCGCCGCCCTCGGCGGCAGGCACGACCGAGTGCGGCCGGTTGCGCACGAAATGCACGCCCTGCTGCACGGCCTTTTGACGGTAATCGTCCCAGCCTTTGCCGAAGGTGCGCATGTCCATGTAGAAGATGGTGGCATCCACCGCCCCGTCCGTGACCTTCTTGGCCAGCATGGCCTCCTTCATGGAGAACATGCAGCAGACCGAGGAGCAGTAATTGGCGTTCTTGCCCACATCGCGCGAGCCCACGCATTGAATCCAGGCGATCCTGTTCACAGGCTTCCCATCACCCGGCCGCGTCAACCTGCCGCCCGTGGGACCGGTGCCGCTCAGCAGGCGCTCGAACTCCACGGCGGTGAGCACGGCCGGATGGCCGTACCCCCAGATATCCCGTCCGCCGTTCGGGTCCATGTCGGGATTGTAGCAGTCGAAGCCTCCGGCCAGGATCACCGCGCTGACCTGCAGCTCTTCGGTGGTGTCGGACATGATGCGCATGTAGTGCTTGTCCAGCCAGGGCACGAACTTCTTGGACGAGAGCGGCTTCATGAACAGATCCCGCGCCCCGCGCCGCACCAGCTCGGCCGCCGCCTCTTCCTGCCCGGCGGCAGCCAGGACGGCCACAGGCATACCGGGACTCAGCTCCTGGGCGCGGGTCATGACGCGCTGGGCATCCACGCCCTGCAGATTGAGCCCCACGAGCACGAAATTGATCGGTGCGCCGGATTCAAGCAGGTCCAGGGCCTCCTGGCCGCCGGCCGCCTCAAAGACCGGAAATTGCAGATGCTCAAGGCTTTCCCGCACCGTTGAGCGGGTCTGCTCCTCCTCGTCCGCCACCAGAATGCCGAACCGCGCGCGCTCTTCGAACTTGAGATCGATGGCCCCGGTCGGACAGACTTCGTGGCATTTCCAGCAGCGGATGCAGTTATCAAGATCCAGGACATAATGATTGGGAATGGCATGCGGCACGGGCAGATACACCGCCGAACGCTTCGTCAGCCCGGCGTTGAATTCGCTCGGGACCTTGACCGGGCAGACCTCGGAACATTTTCCGCAGCTGACGCACTTGTGCGGATCGACCAGTGGGGAGCGCTTGCTCAGGCTGACGAAGAACTTGCCGGGTTCACCTTCCAGGGACGCAAGTTCCGTTGAAAGCATCAAATCTATATTTTCATGAAACATGCCTTTGCGCAGACAAAACTGGCTGGACGCATCCCGGCTCATGAGCGGAAGCATGCGGCACATGCCGCAGTGATCCGAAGGGAACTGGTAATCCAGCTGGCTCAGGATGCCGCCATGACTGGGGCGTTTGTCGATCAGGGCCACCTTGTGTCCGGTCACGGCCAGATCAAGAGCCGCCCGGATTCCGGCGATACCCGCGCCCACCACCAACGCGCCGTATTGTTTCCTCATTGCCTCCTCCTCGGATTCAAGCCAGGTGCGAAACCGTATCCTGATATTCGTCCTCCCTGAACACCGTCAGGGGCGGGGCCTGGTCCAGACTGAGCCCAGGCTGATAGTCGAAACTCTTCTGCGTGCGGGCGGCCACGGTGCGGAACAGCTCCACGACCTCCACCCCGTTGGGGCAGGCGTTGGAACACTGGCCGCAGCCGACACAGGCCGTACTCATGTGCGCCATGCGCGTGAGGTGATAAAAGACGGTGTCGGTGGGCAGCTTGAGGCTGCCCTTGCGCTTGGCCCAATCCAGATATTGCCAGGGCTTGTGCTCGAAGACGTCGGTATTGAAGACGCACTCCTTGCAGTAGCAGACCGGGCAGGCCACCCGGCAGTTGTAGCAGTTCACGCAGGAACCCAGATACTGGGCCAGCTTCTCCAGCGTCGAGGTCCGCTCCTGCACACTGGCGTACATGGCGTCCCGCGCCACCTCACGCTCACTGACCAGGGCAGCGACGGCGGCTTCGCGTTTCCCGTCGGGTTCCAGGGGCGGCAGCCCCATGGCTCCGAGCAGGGCCTCGCCCCGAGGGCTGGCGGCCATGATCTGGATGCCTGAAGAAATGTCGCCCCCAAAAAGCCCTACGACAATGTCCGTGCCTTGCGGCGTGGGATGCTCGCAGACCTTGCAGGCTCCGGCCAGCTCGACGGAAGCGGGCTTGCGCCCCTCGGCCAGGGCCTTGTGGAAATCGGCACTGGCGGCCATGGGCTCACGCTCGCCGAGAAAATCGCGGTAATGCATGTTGTCGTAGGCTCCCGGACAATCCATGCCGATGAGGATGACCTCTTCAAGGGAGCCCTGATTGAGCTTGACCAATTCCATGAAGGCCCGGATCTCGCAGGGTCGCATGACCACGGCGAAGCGTTCCCCCGCCGAACCCTTGCTCAGCCGCGAAACGAGCTTCGCGCTGCTCATGGGAAAGGCCGGAGCCAGCGGGTCGGCCCGATCCAGCTGGGCCGGGTCGGTGACCAGGGTCGGCATGGGCATGCCGCCGCCGAAGAGATGCACGGGGATCATGATGCCGGACAGGGATTCGTCCGCCAGCAATTTCCTGAAAAAATCCTGCAGAGCCGGAACCGGGCCGTGTTCGCCTACTTCAATTCGTACCGTGGTGGCCATGATTACTCCTCCCCGTCCGCTTAAAGGGCTGCCATGCCGCGCACGTCCAGCGGGCCGAGCTCTCGTATTTCATTGATGAAATTATTGACCGTGGCCGCGAATTCATTGCCTTCGCTGGCCCCGACCCAGGTCAGCCGCAGCCGCCGTTCGTCGATGCCGAACTGCGGCAGGATCTCGTTTAAAAGCTTGACCCGCCGCCGGGCCTTGTAGTTGCCGTTTATGTAGTGGCAGTCGCCGGGATGGCAGCCGCTGACGAGCACTCCGTCGGCCCCGGACAGAAGGGCCTTGATGACATATTTGGGATCGACCATGCCCGTGCACATCATGCGCACCAGGCGGACATTGGGCTGCTGCACCATGCGCGAGGTTCCGGCCAGATCGGCGGCGGTGTAGGTGCACCAGTTGCAGACAAAAGCCAGAATGGCGGGTTCAAATTCCTGGTTCATGCAATCCTCCTCACGCCTCTGCTCGGTTCGCGGTTTCGTAGATATCTCCAATCAGGGCCATTATATCCGGCTTACGGTCCAGCAGACCGTCTATCTCGTTGAAGACCTGCACCTGGCGGAAATGCTTGATCTGGGCCGCGCCGCTCGGACAATGCCCGGCGCAGCTGCCGCAACCCTTGCACATGGCCTCGTTGATGACCGCTATGTGGCGACGCTCGTCGAACTCGATGGCCGAATACGGGCAAAGGCCAATGCACATCTTGCAGCCGACACAGATGTCCGGATTGATCCAGGAGGTCGTGGGGGAGATGGACACCACCCCGCGCGCGGCCAGGGCCAGGGCCTGCGCCGCACCGCCGGCGGCATGGGCCACGGCGTCGGGAATGTCCTTGGGCCCCTGGCAGGTTCCGGCCAGATAGATGCCGTCCGAGGCCGTGGAGACGGGACCGAGCTTGGGATGCTCTTCAAGGAAAAATCCGTCCCGACCCTGGGACACGCCGAAAACGCGGGCCACTTCCGTGGTGTCGGCGCGCGCCTCCATGGCCGTGCACAACACGACCATGTCCACGGGCACGCGCAGACGGGTCCCGAGCAGGGTGTCCTCGCCCACCACGACCAGCTTGCCGTTTTCCTCAATGACTTCAGAAGGTCTGCCGCGCACGAAGGTCACTCCTTCGTCCTGAACGCGGCGGTAGAATTCCTCGTACCCTTTGCCGAAACAGCGCATGTCGATGTAGAAATTGTAGACTTCAGCCCCGTGCCCGACCTTGTCCTTGATGAGGTGGTCGTACTTGAGGGCGTACATGCAGCAGGTGCGCGAACAGTATTCGTGGTAATTCTTGTCGCGGCTGCCGACGCAGTGGATGATGGCCACGCTCTTCGGGGCCTCTCCGTTCTTCATCAGGATCTTGCCCCCGGTGGGGCCCACGGCGTTGTTCAGACGCTCGAACTGCAGGGCGGTATAGACCTCTGGATAGCGGCCGAATCCGTATTCGGTCATGGGGGTCGGGTCCATGGTGTCGTAGCCCGTGGCCAGGATCACGCTGCCCACATGGTAGACTTCCCGGCGGTCCTGCTGGGTGAAATCGATGGCTCCGGTGGGACAGGTCTTCTGGCAGACGCCGCACTTGCCCTTGGTGAGCATCTTGCAATGCTCGGCGTCGATAACTGGGGTGCTCGGCACCGCCTGGGGAGAATTGCGATAGATGGCCCGGCGCATGCCAAGACCCTCCTCGAATTCGCTCAAGACCTTGGTCGGACATTTTTCCAGACACGCCCCGCAACCCGTGCAGATGTCCTCGCTCACGTAACGGGCCTTGCGCCGCACGGTGACGGTGTAGTTGCCGACAAAGCCCGTGACCTCCTCCACCTCGCTCCAGGTCAGAAGCTCGATATTAGGTTCCTGGGCCACGGCCACCATTTTCGGAGTGGAAATGCAGGCGGCGCAGTCAAGGGTGGGAAAAGTCTTGTCGAACTGGGCCATGTGTCCGCCAATGGACGGCGACTTCTCGACCAGGATGACGCGATGCCCGGAGCGGGCGACATCGAGCGCGGCCTGGATGCCCGCGATGCCCGCGCCCACAACCATGACATCGGGCACGACAGCCACCTCGCGCGAGTGCAGTTCCTGATGCCTGCGCACCCGAAGCACGGCGGCCTCGACGATATGCTTGGCCTTGGCCGTGGCCTCGGCCTTGTCCCCGGTCACCCACGAACAGTGCTCGCGGATGCAGCAGTGCTGCATGAGGTAGGGATTGAGCCCGGCTCGGGCACAGGCCTTCTGAAATGTCTTCTCATGCAGGCGCGGCGAGCAGGAGGCCACAACCACGCGGTCCAGCCCGTGTTCGTGAATGTCCCGGATGATCAAGTCCTGACCGGGATCCGAGCACATGAACTGGTAGTCACGCGAAACCGTGACGTTTTTGAGCCCCCGTGCAAAAGCGGCCACGTCCGGACAATCCACCTTGCCCGCTATGTTCGAGCCGCAGTGACAGACATACACTCCTATCCTTCTGGCCATGTCATCCCCCTTGTCCCACGATCAGCGAAGACTTCCGCCCTTGTTCAATTCCAGGGTCAACTCGCCCACCAGCCGCTTGAGCTTCTCGTTTTCGGCAGCCAGGTCCGACTGACTCGGGGCTCTGGCCTGCTCCTCGAAAATGAGGTGGCAGTGCTCCAGAAAATGTCCCCGCCATTTATAGTACAGCCCCGGTCGCAGCTCATGGTTTCGGCAGATCTCGTTCACACACCCGCCCATGAGCCCTTCGAGCACGATACGCGCCTTGGTTCTTGCGTCCCATTTGCGTTTCATCCTCCACTCCTCCTCGCAGGGGGCACCCTGTCATCAGACCATCAATGATCTCTTGCCGGGAAAGGCGAGAACGTACTTTCCGCGCCATGCGCCAGCACTAAGTTTAAATTCAGGCTATATTTCGATGTAAAAGAACTCCGCAACAGAGCGCCCTTGATCTCTCATGTTGTCCGTAAGAACACTTTGCGTGCCGAATCAGTCATTTCAAACTAATTCAAATAAATGGATTAAAAATAGTGCGCAATTATGGAAGGAGAGAAGGAGAGAGACAAATAAACATTGTCTTGGGACAAGAGAAGTGTCTCACTTGACGAGACAGCAAAACAGTGTAGGTGAGAACCATATCCTCGCATTGGTCGGAGCAGGCCCTTCAGGACCGGGCAACACTCACCTTTGCGAGGCTCAGGAAAGCCTAATTACCGTCTTGTCTGACAAGACGACATTTGAGGGAGTCTGCATGAGCGACATTCTGATCATCGACGGCGATGCGGCATTTTGCCAATCGCTGATGGCGGAGCTGGCCAGACACAACCTGCACGCGGCCCACAGCACGACACTGTCCAAAGGTCTTGCCATGCTGCACGTGGGCGAATTTTCCCTGGTCCTCCTCGGCGACGAGGCCGGCAGCAAGAACAGTCTGGAATTTCTGTCCACCCTGCGCGAGGTTCCGTCGCGGCCGGAAATCATCGTCATGTCCAAAAGCCGGGACCCGGACGCGGCCGAGGCCGCCATCCGTGGCGGGGCCTGGAATTTCATGCCCAAGCCCGTGAACACGCAACGCCTCATGGTCCTGGCGGAGCGGGCCCTGGAGTATCATCGTGAGCGTCCCGCCAAATGCGCGCCGGTCTCCCTGCGGCGCGAAGGGATCGTCGGCAACAGCCGCCTGCTCAATTCCTGCCTCGACATCGTGGCCCAGGCCGCATCCACGGATGTAAACGTGCTCATCACCGGCGAGACAGGCACCGGCAAGGAACTCTTTGCCAGGGCCATCCACGCCAACAGCTCGCGCTCGGGCAAGCCGTTCGTGGTCGTGGATTGCGCGGCCCTGCCCGACACCCTGGTGGAGAGCATGCTCTTCGGCCACGAGCGAGGCGCGTTCACCAGCGCGGAAAACCGCTCCATCGGCCTCGTCAAGCAGGCCGACGGTGGGACCCTGTTTCTGGACGAGGTGGGCGAACTGCCCCTGTCCACCCAAAAGGTTTTCCTGCGCGTGCTCGAAGGGCGCAGCTTCCGTCCCGTGGGAGGGGCAAAAGAAATCACCAGCAATTTCAGGCTATTGGCGGCGACAAACCGGGATCTTGAAGCCATGGTACAGGCGGACACCTTTCGCCGGGACCTGTTCTACCGCCTGCGCGGGATACGCCTTGAGCTCTCCCCCCTGCGCGACCTGCTGGACGACCTGAACGATCTCATCTGCCACTTCGTGCGCCGCGCCTGCAAACAGCTGAACATAGACAACAAGGGCTTTTCCCCGGACTTTCTCGACACCCTCCTGCAATACGAATGGCCGGGCAACATCCGTGAACTGGTCAATGCCCTCGATCAGGCCGTGGTCCGGGCCGGGACCGAACCCATCCTCTATCCCCAGCACCTGTCCAGAAACATTCGCGCCAACGTCGCCCGACTCCTGGTCGCGGAGTTGCCCGAGCTTGAAAACAGGACACCACCTCTCACGGACGGGGAGGCTTTCCCGAGCCTCAGGGAATATCGCGAAAAGCACATGGCCGAACTGGAGACATGGTACCTCAAGAATCTCATGCTGGTCAGCAAGGGTGAAATCACAAACGCCTGCCGTCTCTCGGGTCTTTCCCGGCCCAGGCTTTACGCACTGCTCAAGCAAAGGGGCGTTGAGCGTGGTTCGTAACGATTCACCGGCAGCGCCGATGCGCCCAGGCGACTTCACGCAACCCGATCTCCTCCGGCATTGCCCGTCACTTTCGACTTGCAATGCGAGACAAAAAGAGTAGTGCCTGCGCCTATTGATCAATCAAACAATCCCATGGAGGTTCCCCATGGAGCTCCTGCATAATCCCATGTTCCTGCTGCTTGCAGTCATCCTGTCCGGGCACCTGCTCGGCAAGATCAAGATATTCTCCTTTTCCCTTGGCTCGTCCGGCATCGTCTTTAGCGGACTTCTGGCCGGATTCGCGGGTTTCAGCCTGCCTGGTGTGATCCAGAGCCTCGGGCTCATCCTGTTCATCTATTCCGTGGGGCAGCAGGCCGGACCTGGCTTCGTGCACTCCATGAAGCGCGGCGGGGTGGCCCTCAGCATCGGGGCCATGGCCATGATCACGGCGGGACTGCTCACGGCCCTCGGCTGTAAGGCGTGGTTCGGATTTTCAAAAGAGATCACCGCCGGACTCTTCGCCGGCGCCCTGACCTCCACTCCGGGACTGGCCGTGGCCGTGGAACTGGCCAACGACAGCGCAGCCCCGGCCGCATACGGCGTGGCCTACACTTTCGGTGTTGTCGGCGTGGTGCTGGTGGTCAAGCTCCTGCCGCGCCTCATGCGCGCAAACATCAGACAGGAAGAGGAAAAGCTGGAACTGGAGATGAGCAGCCTGCATCCGCAAATCGAATTCACGCATCTTGAAGTCACCAACCCCAATCTGTGCACCGGGCCTCTGTCCCAGGTCCTGCCCGCGCGCATGGCCGAGGTGACCATAACCCGCGTTCTGCGGACAGGAAGCGACAGCCCTGAACTGGCCGTGGCGGAAACGGTTCTGAACATGCACGACACGGTGCGAGTGGTGGGAACATCCGAGGCCCTGCATCAGGCCGAAATCGTCATCGGCCCCATGGTGGATGCCGATCTGGCCTTCAATTCCGTGCTCATCAAGAAGGAAATCCTGCTCTCCCGACCCGAGGTGGCCGGCAAGACCCTGCGCGCCCTCAACCTGAGCCATGTCTTTGGGGTGCGGGTCTCGCGCATCACCCGCAACGGGTTCGACTGTCCGGCCGGTCCCAATGTGCGCCTGCGCCAGGGTGACGTGCTGCATGTGGTCGGCAATTCCGAGGCGGTTGAAAACGTCAAGAAAATGCTGGGTGACAACGTGCGTGCGCTCTTCGCCACCAGCGTGATGGTGCTCCTGTCCGGATTGTTCTGCGGGCTGGCTTTCGGGGCGCTGCCCCTCTATCTGCCGGGACTTGGAATCTTCACTCTCGGCGCCACCGGCGGGGTGCTGCTGGCGGGACTTGTCTTTGGCGCGGTGCGCCAGATCGGGTCGGTCATCACCGAACTCCCGAGCACGGCCAACGCCCTGATCCGCGATCTCGGACTTGGACTTTTTCTGGCCGTGGTCGGGACTGCGGCCGGAGGCACCCTCGTGCCGACACTGCGCGAATACGGCCTGCCCCTCTTTCTGGGCGGGGCCATCATGACGCTTGCGCCCATGCTCATCGGCGTGCCCATCTGCTCCAAGGTGCTGCGCATTCCGTTCCTGCGCATGCTCGGCGTCATCACCGGCGGCATGACCTCCACCCCAGGCCTGGCCGCCGCCTCTTCCCTGAGCGACACGCCTTATGCAGCCACGGCTTACGCTTCGGTCTATCCCATCGCCCTGGTAGGCATGATCATGGCCTCAAAGATCATTATGCTGCTGGGCTGACACCCGTGTGTTCATGGGCCGGAATCAATCCCGACCCATGGAGGCGGGCATGGGCGCGGCCACGACCTGTCCCCGGGCGCGCACCTCTCCAAGGGCCGATATCTCCACCTCGACCACGATCTTCCTGCCCCGCCGCTCAATGACCCGGGCCACAAGCTCAAGCTCAGGACCAAGCGGCGTGGGCCGCAGAAAATCCACATGCAGCGAGGCCGTCACATAGCGCTGGGGCAGGCCGTCATCGCCAGCCGCCGAGGCAGCGGCCGTGGCCACGCCGTGACAGTCCACCAATGAAGCGAGCATTCCGCCATAAACGAATCCGGGCAACGCGATATGCTCTGGCCGAGGCGTAAAACGCCCCACTCCCTGTTCTCCATCCCAGTGAGTCTGGATATGCAGGCCCTGGGCGTTGTTTTTTCCGCAGCCGTAGCAATGACTAAGGTCTTCGGCATAGCGATGCTGAACGGGAATGTCGGTCATGAAATCCTCCTTTAGAAAAAAGAATAGGTCCTATGGGTCTCATGGGACCTATAGGACCTATTCTTCATGCACTGCAAGGGCGTTTGGTCAGGCGTCCGGCATGAAATGCAGGCTTACGCGGGCAAAGGTCAGGCGGACCGGCCGCCCTGGCTCCAGCCTGCCCTGCTCCGGAAACTGCCGGTCCAGGGCGGCGGTGAAGCGCGAGTCCCCGCAGGACACTTCCGCGAACCACGAAAAGCCTTCGTGCCGCACCCCCATCAACGTTCCGGGCAGGCTCAGCCAGCCTGGAGCGGCGTGATCGGTGAACGAAACAAACACGTCCTCGGGCCGCAGGGCCACATGCCCGGAAACAGAAGCGCCTGGCACCTCAAAGCGCAAATCCCCACCCAGGCGGCATTCCCCCTGGCCTTCCACGGAAAAAATGTTCTTCATGCCCACGAATCCCGCCACGAACGCAGTGGCCGGTTTGCGGAACACATCCCCGACAGTCCCGACCTGTTCCAGGCGTCCCTCCCGGATCACCGCCGCGCGGTCAGCCAGGGTCAGGGCGTCCACGAAATCATGCGTGACCATGAGGAAGGTCAGCCCCGAATGCCGGTGCAGATCCTTGAGCGCCGCGCGAAGGTCGTCTCTGAATTGCGGATCAAGTGAAGACAGGGGCTCGTCGAGCAAGACCACGTCCGGCTTGCAGGCCAGGGCGCGGGCCAGGGACACGCGCTGCTTCTCGCCGCCGCTCAGGTTCACGGGCAGACGCCCGGCCACGCGGGTCAGGCCCAAACGCTCCAGCAATGCAAGCGCCATGTGTCGCCCCTCGTCCTTTGCGATGCCATGATAGCGTTGCCCGTAGGTGACGTTTTCAAGCACGCTCAAGTGGGGAAAAAGAGCGTTGTCCTGGTAGACAAGGCTGACGTTTCTGCGCTCGGGAGGCAGCCCGCCCACCTCCTGCCCGGCGACACGTATGCTGCCCTGCGCATGCTCAACCAGCCCTGCGATGGATTCAAGGATCAGGGTCTTGCCCGAACCCGTCGGCCCCATCAGCGCAAAAAATTCACCCGGCGCAACCTGAAAACCGACATCGCGCAAGCTGAATTTCCCGAAACAAAGGGCCAGGGATTCGACGCGAATCATGAATCCCTCCTCTGGGGCCGGGAGACAACGCGCAGGGCGATGAAAAAGAGCAGACTGACCACGATGAGGATCACGGCCACGGGTTGCGAATATTTGAGTCCGTAGGCGGTGAAGCGCTCGAACATGAGCACCGGCGCGATCATGGGGTGATAGGCGACGATGACCACGGCTCCGAACTCGCTCAGGGCCCGCGCCATGCACATGATCATGCCGACCAGCATGGCGCGGCGGCACAGGGGCAGGGTCACGCGGAAAAAGGTTGCGCCGGGGCCCGCGCCAAGGGAACGGGAAACCTTCTCCAGACGCGGAGAAACGCTCTCGAATCCGGCCTTGGCCGTATTGATGTAAAAGGGCAGGCCCACGAAGAAAAGCACCACGGTGATGCCCGTGACCGTGCCCATGATTTCGATGCCCATGCTCGCGAGCAGGCCGCCGAACCAGTTGTTCCGGCCGGCCAGGGTCAAAAAGGCGATGCCGATGACCGGGTGCGGGATCATGATGGGCAGATCGATGAGGCTCTCCACGATCTTCTTCCCCGCGAACTCCCGTCGGGCCAGAATATAGGCCAGTGGCGTGCCCATGATCAACGCAAGGACGGAGGCCATGGCCGATGCCCCCATGGACAGCCCCACGGAACGCAGCACATCGGGATCGCCCAGGGTCTTCCACATCTGCTCGGCATCCGGAGAAACCACGGTCCGGGCCAGCGGAGCGACGATAAAGACCAGGACCAGAATACAGGACGCGATCAGCCAAAACTGAAACACGCGGCCGGGAAGGCTTCGCAAAAAGCCTCCCCGGCTCTGCATGGCAACCGGAACATCCATTTATTTTGCGACCTTGACCAGCGCCTTCAGACCCTGCGGAAGCGCCTCGTGCATCGCGTCCGATCCGACGCTGGCCGGAACGATGGGCGGCTGGCCCTGGGCCTTCAGAATTGCAAGCCCACCCTGCTCGTCCAGCAGATAGGCCAGAAATGCCTCGGCCGCCTCGGGATTGGCCGCCGCCTTGAGCATGGTCACGCCGTAGGTGATGGAACTGCCAGTAAGTTCCATGAACGCGCCCGGTTCCTTGCCCGTGACCTTGACCACGGCGCTCTTGTAGAAAGGATCCATGGCATAGTTGCCAAGGTTGATGTGGTCGTCGAAGGTCACGTATTCAAGCCCGTGCTGCACGGCCACGGACATGTACTCGAAGGCATAGTCCATGTTGCCCGACTGCATCATGGAAATGAGCTCCACGGACTTGGGACGGACGTTCTTCTCCGGCCGGTTGGCGAGCACCTTGTCGTAAAGGCCCGGCTGACCCGTGAACTTTTCGGCGAGCTGGATGGTCATCAGGCTGCGATAGCCACAAGGATCCAGATTCGGATCCGAATGTCCCCAGACGACGTCCGGACGCTGCAGGATCTCAAACCAGTTCTTGTCATTTATTTCGTCGGCATATCTGCTTGTGGGGGTGTAGCAGAGCACGATCTGGTTGGTGGCGAAACGGGCGTTCCACTTCGCGAATTCAGGTACGAGCATCTTGTCGATGACCAGATAGTCGGCGGAGGCCATGATGTCCGCAGGCTTGCCAAGTTCCGTGATCATGCGCGCAAGCTTGGTGCTGCCGCCGGATTCGCGCTGCACGTCGACCTTGGGGTATTTGGCTTCAAAAGCCTTTTCCATGTCGGCAAAAGGCACGGCCAGGCTTCCGGCATGGAAGACCACCAGCTTGCCCGACGGCTCGGCCAAAGCTGATCCGCTCGCGCAGACGCCGAGCAGGGCTACAAGGAAAAGCACTTTCAAAAGATAGGAATTCATGAGCAACCTCCGGGTAAAATGAAAAAGGTGCCCCGTATTATGCCCTCCAGGACTTTTAAGTCAACACTGGCATAGAATTTTTAAATACGACCAAAACGGTCGAATCCAGACCCAAGAGCGCCGAACAAAAAAAATCCAGCCCCCGGCCGTACCGAAGACTGGATTCCCCAGGGATGGAAAATCGGGCCTGGACTATTTCTTCTGCGCCGAAAGCCAGTCGACGATAAGCCCGTGTTCCTCGTGGGTGACAGCCGGAGCCTTGCTCTTGGCCAGCATCCTGGCCACCGTGGCGGACCAGGCCGCCTGATCCTTGACCCCGAACCCGGCACGGACCCGGCCCAAATCGTGGCACTTGGAGCAGGTCTTCTCCACCAGCACCTGCCCGTCATCGGCAAAGGCAAATACGGAACCAAGGCACAGCAGCACGCCCATGACCATGACTTTAATAGCGCTCATGACAACTCCTTCTGTTTACTAAAATCAGCGAGACACCATGAACGATCGTTATTTCAATGTGGCCTCGATGAAAAGAAAATCCTGGCCGTCGCGCCCGAATCAGCGTTTCGCGACCCGGCCCAGCGAACAGAACACGCCCGCCACGCAAAGCCCGGCGCAAACGGCGAAAATGATCTTCATGCTGGCCAGAAATTCCGGGATCGTATCCGGAGCGATCTGGCGGTCCTGCAGTAAAAAGCCGAACACCACGGCGGAAATGCCCATGGACAGAGTCATGCCGAAGGTGCGCATGGTCGCGACCAGACTTGAGGCGATACTGTAGTCCTTCGGCTCGACGCTGCCCATGACCACGCTCATGTTCGGCGAGGCAAAGAGAGCGAACCCGAGGCCCAGCAGGGCCAGGATCGCGCCTATTTCCCACAGTCCGGTCTGGGCGCCCACCCCGCACATCGCCCACAGTCCAAGGGCGCAGAAGGCCATGCCCAGGCTGGCCAGCCAGGCCGCATTGAAGCGATCGGAAAGGATCCCTGCCACGGGAGAGAGCAGGCTCTGCACGACCGGCTGCACGATCAGGATGAACCCGGCGTGCATGGGCGAGAAGCCCTTGACCACCTGCAGGTACAGGCTGAGCAGGAAGCCCACCGCGAACGTGCCTGCGTAATTGATGAGGGTCGCAAGGCTTGAAAGCAGAAAGACGCGGTTGGCCGTGAACAGCGTCAGATCGATGAGCGGATACTGGGTGCCGCGCGAGCGCAACACGAACAGGACGCCCATGACCAGGGCGCCCCCAAGCAGCGGCAAGCCCCGCTCAGGCCGGGCCAGCCCGGTCAGCCCGTTGACGCAGCAGACCACGAAGGCCGCATAGAGCAGGCTCCCGATCAGGTCGAAGCCCTGACCGCGCGCCGGACGCCACTCGTCCTTGATCCCGCGGGCCATGATCCAGGCCAGCAGGCCCGGAGGCAGACACAGGAAGAAGACCGAGCGCCAGCCGAAAAGGGAGGTCATCATCCCGCCCACGAGAGGGCCCACGGACAGCCCCAGATAGACGCAGGCGACCAGGATGCCCATGACCCGGCCCCGTTCCTCGCGGGGGTAGAGTTCCGTCACGATGGCCACGCCCGTGGCCAGGATCATGGCCGCGCCCACTCCTTGCACGACGCGCAGGACCACGAGGCTGACCACGGACCAGGCCAGGGAGGCGCACAGGGAAAAGACGACGAAAGCACCCGTGCCCCAGACGAAGGTGCGCCTGCGGCCAAGGATGTCGGCCAGCCTGCCGATGGGCAGGAGAATGGCGGCCAGGGCGAGAATATAGCTCCCGGCCACCCAGCTCAGCTCAACGGCCGAGGCCCCGAGCTCGACTTGCATGACCGGCAGGGTGATGGCCACGGCGGACATCATGAAGGGTACCAGAAAACTGGCCACGGACGCGGCGGCCAGGGCGGCTGTTTGATTGCGCATGCTTCCTCCGAAGATCGGCCTTGATTAGTCCCAGCCGCGCCTGGGGGCAACCCCTGCAACCAAGGATGCAAAATTTGACAAAAACGGTTGCGCGCCACTTGTTTTCATCCAATCGATGATCTATCGGCAGGACTCGCAAGGAGATCCGATGCTTACATCCATGAAGTCCATCATCGACAAGGCCCTGACCCTGCCCAGACAGACCGTGGCCGTAGCCTGCGCCCAGGACGCGGAAGCGCTCACGGCCGTGGCCGAGGCGCATGCCATGGGTCTGGCCGATTTCATACTGGTCGGGAACACCGACAAGATCAAAGCCATCGCCGAGAGGATCGAACTCGACCTCACGGCGTTTGAACTTCTCGACGCCCGGGGCGAGGCCTGCGGAGCCGCCGCCACGGTGCAGGTCGTGGCCTCGGGGCGGGCGCAGATACTTCTCAAAGGGTTCGTCGACTCCTCGGTCCTCTTCAAGGCCGTACTCGACCGCGATGCCGGACTGCGCAACGGTTCCACGGTCAGTCACACCGTGGTCATGGACGTGCCCGGGTTCGACAAGCTCTATCTGCTGACCGACGCGGCCATGATCATAAAACCCGACCTCGCGACCAAGCGCCAGATCGTGCTCAACGCGGTCAAGGTGGCCCGCGCCCTCGGCAATCCGGACCCCGTGGTCGGGGTTTTGTGCGAATCCGAAAAGGTCAACCCGAAAATGCCCGCCACCATGGACGCCGCAGCCCTGGTGGAAATGAACGCCAGAGGCGAACTCCCGGGCTGCCGCGTGGGCGGGCCCTACGCCCTGGACAACGCCATCAGCGAACAGGCCGCCAGGCACAAGGGCATGAAGGATCCTCTGGCCGGCAGGGCCGACATCCTGCTGGCTCCGGATCTGGCGGCAGGCAACATCTTTTACAAGAGTCTCATGTACTTCGCCCACGCACGATCGGCCGGGGTGGTCATGGGCACCAGGGCCCCGGTGCTGCTCAACTCGCGGGCCGACTCCCACCAGACCAAGATCAACGCCGTGGCCCTCGGAATCCTCATGGCGGCAAAAGGAGCCTAGAACATGAAAATCCTGGTCCTGAACCCCGGTTCAACCTCCACCAAGATCGCGGTCTTTCAAGGCCGGGAAGCGCTCTTCGTGGAGACCATCCGCCACGAAGCGGCCGATCTGGATCGCTTCGCGCACGTCATGGACCAGGAAGGATACCGGCGGGAAATGATCATGGCGGCCCTTGCGCGCCATGAGCTTGCCGTCTCGGACATGGCCGCCGTCATCGGCCGGGGCGGACTGCTCCGTCCCATGCCCGGCGGCGTGTACGCCGTCGGCCCGGAAATGATCGCCGACCTGAGCTCCTGCCGCTTCGGAACCCACGCCTCCAACCTCGGCGCCATCCTGGCCCACGACCTGGCCTCCCGCGCCGGAATACCGGCCCTCATCGCCGACCCCGTGGTCGTGGACGAGCTTGGTCCCCTGGCCCGCTATTCCGGCCATCCGTCCATACAGCGGCGCAGCATCTTCCACGCCCTGAACCACAAGGCCGTGGCCAGACGCGTGGCGCAGGAACTGGGGCGCGCCTACGAGGAACTGCGGCTCATCGTGGTCCATCTGGGCGGAGGAGTGTCCGTGGGAGCACACGAACTTGGCCGGGTGGTCGACGTCAACAACGCCCTGGACGGAGACGGGCCCTTCTCCCCCGAGCGCAGCGGCGGCCTGCCCTGCGAAGCGCTCGTCAGCTGGTGTTTTGCCCCGGGTGCCAGCGAAAAGGAAATCCGTAGCAGGATCACCGGTAAAGGCGGACTTTTGGCCTATCTGGGCACTGCCAGCGGCATGGAGGTCGAGCGGCGCATCCGCGAAGGGGACACCCTCGCCCGGGAGGTGCGCCAGGCCATGGCCTACCAGGTGGCCAAGGAAATCGGAGCCATGGGCGCGGTGCTCCGTGGCCGGGTCGATGCCGTAATCCTGACCGGCGGGCTCATGCACGATCAAGAACTGGCCGCGCTCATATCCGGGCAGGTGGAATTTCTGGCGCCGGTCATGGTCCACCCGGGAGAGGACGAAATGTCCGCCCTGGCCGAGGCCGCCGAGCGCGCCCTGACAGGCATGTGCGAGACACTGACCTACCCACCCCGAACGATGGCCGTTGTCGGGCATAATCCAGACTGAAAAACCAGCCGTTGCCGATTCTTCCGGGATTTGGCGGGAATTGCCCCTTTTCCCGGGCAGCGCTCTGGGGTAAAGGAAAAGGAATATTTCCATCTCAAGCCCCAGGAGCCGCAGGGAATGCACAAAAAAATCATTTGGGATCAGTCTTTTGAGACCGGAATTGCCGAAATCGACACGCAGCACCAGCGCCTGGTCGAGATCATCAATTCCCTTGCGGACGGCATCGGCCACGTTTCCATGGACGATCTGCACAATATCCTGACCCAGCTCAAGGAATACGCCAATTACCATTTCCGGACCGAAGAGACGCTCATGGAGGCCGCCGGATACGCGGGACTCGAAGAGCACCGGGACGAGCATCTGGCCTTTGTCGATCAGATCCTGCTCTTCGATCTGGACGTCATCCTGGCTTCCGAAGGACTGGCCTGGGACATGTTCCATTTCCTGCGCGGCTGGCTGACCAACCACATCCTCGTTGTCGACAAGAAATTCTCGACAGCGATGTCGGCCTGACACCTTCCCGCGCATTCCATTTCAATCGCGAAGCGCGGGTTTTCCCCTTTTTTCAGGTTCAGATTGCGCCAATGTTCATGCCCAGCAGGACGTTTCCGCCATCGACTCCACCCGGAGCAATTTGCATGAGGCTTCTTGTTTTTCTTTTTCTTCTGACGGGATGTCACGCATTCGCTCCTGTCCCTCCGGCCATGCAGGAGCTGCCCCAGGCCTACCGGCTTGAAGCCGGAGAACATGATCCGGACGACCAGTGGTGGCGGGACCTGCAAAGCGAGGACCTTAACATCCTGATGGACGAGGCCCTGCGCTCCGCTCCGGACATGCGCACGGCCCTGGCCAGACTCGATCAGGCGCAGGCCGCAGCGGAAAAGACCGGCAGCGCCCTGTGGCCGACCCTTGGCGCAAGCGCCGACGCAACGCGGACCTGGACCAAACTCGACACCAGGAACCAGATCGAAAGCGACGCCTATGGTCTGGGACTTGCAGCCAGCTACGAGCTTGACCTCTGGGGCCGGGTCAGGGCCCTGCGCCAGGCCGACACCCTGGAAGTCATGGCCAGCCGCGACGATCTGCGCACGGCAGCCCTGACCCTGAGTGGCGAAGTTGCAGGGGCCTGGATATCCCTGTGCTCGACCCGGCAGCAGCTCGCCGTGCTGGCAAGCCAGCAGCGCACCAACGCGGACATCCTTTCCTCCCTTGAGCTGCGCTTCGCCAACTCGCTGGCCTCGGCTCTGGACGTGCTGCAACAGCGCGAGGCCATCGCCCAGACCGAGACCGTGATTTTCCCCCTGAAATCCGAGACCGTGCGCCTTGAAAACCGGATCAACCTGCTCCTCGGCAAGGCACCGGGCACGATGGATCTCGCCGGAGCGGCCGATCTCCCGATGCCCATGCCCCTGACCAGAGCCGGCCTTCCGGCGGAGCTGCTGCTTGAGCGGCCCGACATCCGCGCCGCCTGGCAGCGGCTGCTCGAGTCGGGCTGGGATCTGGCCGCCGCCAGGGCGGACCGCATGCCGGCCCTGCGCCTGACCGGAAATTTCGAGCACAATGGCGGTGACGCAAGCCGTATTTTCGACAACTGGCTGGCCAATCTGGCCGCGTCCTTGACCGCTCCGATCATCGACGGCGGCAGCCGCCGGGCCGAAGTGAAACGCCAGGAAGCCGTGCGCCGGGAGCGTCTGGCCTCCTACGAAAAGACCGTCTTCACGGCGCTCTCCGAGGTGGACACGGGCATCAACGCCGTGCTCAGACAGATCGAGCTAGTGCGCGCCCTGGAAACCCAACGCGAAGCGGCCCGGTCCGCCCTGACCAGCGCCCAAGTCCGCTACCGCAACGGCGTGCTCGACTACGACACCGTTCTTTCCCTGCTCCTCAAGCTGCAACAGCTCGAGCGCACCCACATCAGGGAGCAGGCCTCCCTTTTGACCCTGCAGACAGGACTCTGCCGGGCGCTGGGCAAGGGCTGGAAATCTTCTTTCCCCGATGCATCCTGAAAAAAACAAAGCGAAAAAGCCATGATCATACCCGAATGTGACAGCACCAAACCCTTGCCGCCCAAAGTCAAGCTTCTTGTCGTTCTTCTGGCCCTTCTTTTCCTCGGAGCCGGAATTTTTGTCGCGGTCCGTTTCATCAAGACCCGGCCCACGCCTCCCCAGAGGCCGCTGGTGGTCATCGCGCCTCTGGTCGAGACAACCACCGTCACGGCGGGGCCCCAAACGGCCGTAGTCCAGGCGCTGGGCACCGTCGTGCCCGCGCGCCAGACCCTGATCCGTTCCGAAGTGGCCGGAGTCGTCCGCGAGACATCTTTGGCCTTCGTGCCCGGCGGAACGGTGGTCGGGGGCAGTCCGTTGCTGCGTTTGGTGGACGAGGATTTTCGTCTGGCAGTGACCAGCAGGGAGGCGGAGCTTGAAAACGCCAAGGCCGCGCTGGAACTTGAACTTGGATACCAGCAGGTGGCCAGGCACGAATGGGAGCTTTTGGGAATAACAGGCAACGCCGGAGAAAGTCCGGATCTGGCCCTGCGCAAGCCGCAACTCGCCCAGGCCCGGGCCAAGGTGCGTCAGGCCGAGGCGGCCCTGGATCAGGCCCGGCTCGATCTGAAACGGACCACCGTGACCGCGCCGTTCACGGCCCTCGTACTGGAGAAGAACGTGGAGATCGGCTCCAGGGTCTCCATCACCGACACCCTGGCCACCCTTGTCGATACCCGTGAATTCTGGGTCGAGGCCGCCATACCGGTGGACCGCCTGTCCTGGATCACCCTGCCCGGAAAAGACGGCCCCGGCTCGAAGGTTCACATCCGTTCCCAGGCCAGCGGCGCCGAGCGTACTGGCCGCATCCTGCGCCTGCGCGGGGATCTGGAGGAGCAGGGCCGCTTGGCCCGGGTGCAGGTCTCGCTGCCCGCGCCCCTTGAAGCCACCCCCGCGCCCATTCTGCTGGGTGAATACGTGCGTCTTGAAATCGAGGGAACGCGTCTTGAAAACGTGATCCGCCTGCCCAGGGCCGCACTGCGCGAAAACGACACCGTCTGGACCGTACACAACGCGACCCTGGCCATCCGGCCCGCCACCGTTGCCTGGCGCGACACGGACACGGTCCTGATTTCAGACGGCCTTGAATCCGGCGACACCGTCGTGACCAGCGAACTGGCGAGCCCCATCGACGGTATGCCAGTCAGCCTTGGCCAGGAAAAGTAGAGCCATGCGCAACAAAATCCAACACGGCGCCATCGCCTGGATGGCCTCCAACCCGGTGGCCGCGAATCTGATCATGCTGCTCTGCCTTGTCGGCGGCCTGCTCATGACCACCCGGATCAAGCAGGAAGTCTTTCCCGAATTCGAGTCCGAAATCGTGACCGTGACCGTGGCCTACCCCGGAGCGAGTCCTGAGGAAGTGGAAAAGGGCATTGTCCTTTCCATAGAGGAGCGGGTCACGGGCCTGGACGGAATCAAGAAGGTCACCTCCTCCTCGGTGGAAGGCGCCGGCACGGTCACGGTCGAGGCGCTGGAAGGGACCGACATGGAACGCCTGGCTCAGGACGTAAAGGGCGAGGTCGACCGCATCTCCTCTTTCCCGGAAGATGCCGAGACGCCGCGGGTAGTCATCGCCTCCAACCGCCGCCGGACCATGTCCATCGCCATCTATGGAGACATGGAAGAGCGCATCCTGCGCGAAATGGCCGAAACGGTGCGCGACGACCTGCTTCAAGACCCGGAGATCACCCAGATCGACCTGAGCGGCGCGCGTGACCTTGAGATCGGCATCGAGATTTCCCAGGATACCCTGCGTGCGCATGGCCTGACCCTGCGGCAGGTGGCGGAGATCATCGGCAACTCCGCCCTGGAGTTGCCAGGAGGCAGCGTCAAGACGAGCCAGGGTGAAATCCTGGTCCGGGTCAAGGACCGCCGCGAACTGGGCAAGGAGTTCGCGAACCTGCCCATCATCAGCTCCCCCGACGGCTCGGTGGTACGCCTTGAGGACCTTGGCCGCATCACCGACGGCTTCGAGGACACCGATCTCTTCGCCCTCTACAACAACCAGCCGGCCATCCTGCTGGACATCTACCGCGTGGGGGACCAGACGCCCATTTCCGTGTCCAATGCCGTCAAGCGGCACATGGAGCGGCTGAAGCAAATCCTGCCGCCGGGCGTGAACCTGGCCAAGCGCAACGACAGCTCGGACATCTTTCGCCAGCGCATGGACCTGCTGACCCGCAACGGTCTCATGGGACTTTGCCTGGTCTTCATCCTCTTGGCCCTGTTTCTGGAAATCAAGCTGGCCTTCTGGGTCAGCATGGGCATCCCCATCTCCATCCTGGGCTCGTTCCTGATCCTCCCGGGACTTGGCGTGAGCATCAACATGGTTTCCATGTTCGCCTTCATCATCACCCTCGGCATCGTGGTCGATGACGCCATCGTGGTCGGCGAAAACGTCTATCAATACAAGGAACAGGGGCTCTCCTCCCTGAAGGCCGCCACCAACGGCGCCCGGGAAGTGGTCATGCCCGTGACCTTCTCGGTCCTGACCAACGTCGTCGCCTTCGTGCCCATGCTCTTCGTGCCCGGCGTCCTGGGACGCGTTTTCGGCGTGCTCCCGGCGGTGGTCGTCAGCGTCTTTCTCATCTCCCTGGTGGAAAGTCTCTTCGTGTTGCCGTCCCACCTTGGGCACCTCAAGTCCGGAGGCAAATCCAGGCTGGCCTTCCTGCACAATTGGCAGGCCAAATTCAGCGCCGGTTTCATGCGCGTGGTAAACAACTTCATCTCGCCCCTGCTCATGCTGACCATACGCCTGCGCTATCTGACCCTGGCCCTCGCCGTTGCGGTGCTTCTGGCCACGATCGGGTATGTGGCCAGCGGACGCATGGGCATCGTCATGTTCCCCAAGGTCGAGTCGGATTATGCCTACGTCGAACTGGCCATGCCCTTCGGTTCGCCCGTGGCCCGCACCGAGGCGGCCATCAACCGCATGGTCAGCATCGCCGACGAACTGGCCCGTGAAAACGGCGGGGATGAACTGGTCGAGGGAATCTTTTCCCAGGTCGGCACAAGCTCAGGCGGACACCAGGGCTCGGTGCGCGTCTTTCTGACCCCGCCGGAAATGCGCACCCTGCCTACGGCGGAGTTCACCAAACTCTGGCGGGAACGCGTCGGTGAAATCGCCGGAGCCGAATACCTCAAATTCGAATCGGATCGAGGCGGCCCGGGTTCCGGCGCGGCTTTGACCATCGAACTCTCGCACCGCTCCACCCAAATCCTGGAAAAAGCCGGAGAGGACCTGGCCAAAGAGCTCGGCTCCTACGCCCAGGTGTCGGACATCGATGACGGATTTTCCGCCGGCAAGACGCAGCTCGACTTCCGCATCCGGCCGGAGGGACGCAGCCTGGGGCTGACCTCCCAGGACGTGGCCCGCCAGATCCGGGCTGCATTCTACGGAGCCGAGGCACTGCGTCAGCAGCGCGGACGCAACGAAATAAAGGTCATGGTCCGTCTGCCGGAAAGCGAACGCGTGTCCCTGCAAAACATCGAGGATTTTCTGGTGCGCACTCCGGCCGGCACAAGCGTGCTGCTGCGCGAAGTGGCCGATGTCACCAAGGGGCACTCCTACACCAGCATCGACCGACGCAACGGCCGCCGGATAATCTCCGTGACCGCCGACGTGACCCCGCCCTCGGAAGCCGCCGCGATCATCAACTCCGTCAAGGACAGCTACCTGCCCAAACTGCAAGACCGCTATCAGGGCCTGGAGTTCAGCTTCGAGGGCAAGCAGGCCGACATCCAGGAAGGCGTCGGGGCGCTTTTGCTCGGGCTGGGCATGGCCTGTCTGTGCATCTTCGCCCTGCTGGCAATTCCGCTACGCAGCTATGTGCAGCCGCTGATCATCATGACCAGCATCCCCTTCGGCATCGTCGGCGCCGTGTTCGGACATCTGGTCATGGGCTACAGCCTGAGCCTGGTGTCGCTTTTCGGCATCGTGGCTCTGTCCGGGGTGGTGGTCAACGCATCCCTGGTGCTCATCGACTGCGCCAACGGCAAGCGGCGGCTCGGACAATCGGCCCTGGCCTCCATTCATCAGGCCAGCGTGCAGCGCTTCCGGCCCATCCTGCTGACCACGGTGACCACCTTCGGTGGACTCGCGCCCATGATCTGGGAAACCTCGCGCCAGGCGCGCTTCCTCATTCCCATGGCCCTGTCGCTTGGGTTCGGCATTGTCTTCTCAACTTTCATCACGCTCGGGATCGTGCCGTCCCTGTACATGGTGCTCGAAGACCTGAAGCGCTTCGGGCGATCTTTGGTCAAATAAGGAGGACAAATGGAACTTGGAGTGCTGATCCTGCTGGCCGCCGCAGCCGGAGCGCTGGGCTGGTTCTGGATGGACGGCGTGGCCAGCGGCGAACGTCGCATGGGACACCGTCCCTGAGGCGCGCGCGGACCTCTTCCGGGAGAAGAGGCTGAAGAACACGAGGATAAAAAAGACGAGCCGAGACCAGGCGGGGCGTAACGCGGCCAAAAATGCGATTCGTCTCAACGTCCGACTGGCGCAATGCGACTGTCTGGCTTCAAGGCGTTACCTCTAAAAAAATGCGATGCATCCCATCGCTTTTTTTATGCACTTCGATGTTGCCACAGCAGCGTCTTCCGACAGCAGCAAGAAAAATTCACCAAATATTTCAAAATATTAATCACCCAGAGCATGCTACAGGATTCGACTCCACACAACGAGCCTCCCCCTCTAAAAGCCACCCATGAACGCCTGCAAGGCAACCATCCTGACCTTCCAATCCCCCATAATTATCCGTAAAAATTACACATCCTCCCCAATGTGCAGCCTCGATAAAGTTGGCAGCATGGATAAAAAACGTCCGCTAGCCAAACTGCGGACAGGGAGCTTCCATGCCGCATCCGCCGCCAGCCGACACCCAGTGGTTCACATTCAGAGCACCACCCGAAACAGGCCTTGGAGTCTACGCCTTTTCCGATACGGAGGCCAGCTCGCGCAGGCGCCCATAGAACAGGAAAAAGACGGCATGCTGGAAAGCATGCTCGAGTTCGATGTGAGCAAGATCCTGCTGCAAGCCAAAGACATTCTGGGCACCCCCGTGGTCAACCCTTACGACCATGGCAAAATTCAATACTCCATCGAGCCCTCAGCCGCCGTGTTTCACATGTGCAGCGCGGACATGGACCTTTTTGCCAAATCAAAAGGTTTCCCCATGACGGTCACTCTGCAGCGGGACCTTACTGAACCGGATTTTTCCGACAAGGATATCGTCGCCATCGCTTTGTAATACGAGCAAGTTGGGATAAAAATGAAATACGCATTAAGCCTGTTTTTCGCACTGTTTTGGCTGGCCATGCTTCCAGCTGTTGCCATGGCCACGGCGGCTGAGGAGGCAAAATTCTTTTACGAAGAAGCTTCCGGTCCAACAGACGAGGAGCTGTCCTCGGAAGTCGGATTCATTCGCTATGCGTATAAAACAAAGTTGTCCCGCTCCAGATTTGGCCTGGATGCTTCCGAAAAACAATACGTGTTCAACGAACTCCTGACCAATGGCCTCCAAGGCGACATCCATGCCCTGGCCATGGCCGCTGTCCTACCACACGTTGATCCGGAGTTCTCCGAAGGCATTGACGTCACCCCCATCGAGCCGTGGCTCATCCAACATCTCGGCGAGGCCGAGGACCACTGGCCCCTGGGCGTGTTCTACCTACACTGGCTCTCCGGTTCCCCGCCCCTGAGGCACGCGCCCGTATACTTAAACGCCCCGAAGCATTTCCGCAAAAGCGCCCTGGCCGACAATCGTAAATCCATGCTCTTCGCCAGCGGCCATGTTCCCAAGGGGGATGACTTCACCCCACCCCCGGGAAAGGAACTGAAACACCCCATGCCGGACTATATCGCGAAAGGGGAGCGGGAAAAATGGTACTGGACGGTGCGAGCCGCGGAATTGGGGGATGCATGGGCTAATACGTTCGTTGGTCGGACTTATGCAAAGGTGCGTCCTGGTCGACCTGTGGAAGAGGCTAGCAACATGACTCTTTATTATTGGGACCGAGTCATACGCGCTGGAGACAAGCGGATTGGAGCATGGTTGGCGCAAATCTTGGAAGATGGAGAATATTCTGAACAGGAAACTAACATCGTGACCGAGCCAGACTGTAAAAAAGCATTTTTCTATATGGCGTTAAGAGCAAGGCTCTACACTGAAGGTGATTACTCGAAAAAAAAAGCAAAATCCGAAAAGGGTTCCGTAGCCGAATTCTATGCCCAAAAATACCTCAAAGACATCCCCAAAATCAACTTCGCCCCCTGCATGACCCAAGCCCAGTACGATGCCGCCCTCAAGGAAATCAAGATCGCCTACGACGAGTTCAAGGCGCGGAAAGCCCTGCCTGAGCTGAGGGTCGCACTGCAAGATGTGGGGGTGAAGCTTCAAGATGTGCGATAGGCCTGGGCCTTGCCCATACCATTTGATGGTTACAAATTCGGACTCGAATATTTAAAATTCATAAGGAGAACTCTATGGACAGTTTGACAAACAGAGTCTGCAGGCTGGTGAGTGGAGGCTTCAGTACGCTTATTTCCATTGCGGAAAACTCAGCGCCGGAGATGGTTATGGAAGAAGCCATACGCGAAATTGACAGCGCAATGGACGAGGTTCGCGCAGAATTGGGTTCCGTGATCGCCAAGAAGCATCTGGCCAAGACACGACTCAACGCAGAAACAAATAAACATGCGGACTTGGCTACAAAAATAGGACTGGCTGTCAGAGAAAAACGCGATGATCTGGCAGAAACCGCGATCTCCCGCCAACTGGATGTCGAAGCGCTGTTTCCTGTGCTCAATGCCAATATCAACGACTGCAAAGCCCATGAAAAAGAACTGGAAGACTTCCTGCGGGCGCTGAACGCCAAAAAACGCGAAATGATGGAAGAGTTGCAACACTATCAGGAGTCGAAAAAGCTTAGCAGCCCGTTGATTTATTCATGATCAACACAGCTCGACGGTAATCTGAGTTCCGACGAATTCTTCGCCAGTCTCGCTCTTCATCTCAACCAAAATCATCGAAACGACCATCCGTCCCCAAACAATAATAACAATTTGCGCTGAATTGAGGTAAAAATACCCCTTCGGGGTCCCGAAACCTATCAACTGGCGCATCAGCAGGCCGAGATTGAACCCGGCCACGCACAAGAGGTATCGTTTGTGGACGTTTTCCTGTCCCCGAAGGTGTGTTCGCCGCATTCCGCCACGATCGAGCACATGCTGGAAACTTCGTTCGACCAACTCCGTTCTTTG